>DATMWM010000346.1:0-13353 GCA_035562535.1 Rhodocyclaceae bacterium
ATTCCGTGTAGGCCATCCGGTGCAGCCCGTGGGCGCCCATGCACAGCACCGAGTCCTCGCGCATATTCCGCTCCTTTCGCCTGCGACCGGGCCAGTCTAGCACCGGCGGCTCACCGGCCGTGCCAGTAGCGCGCCAGCCGCTCCCGCTCGCGTACTACCTCCGTCCCCGCCGGCCGGATCAGGAAGGCGAGCGCGCCGTCCCGGTCGGTGCGCAGCGCGGCGGCCCCAGCCTGCGCGTAGCGCGCCTCCACCTCGGGATGCGGATGGCGGAAGCGGCTGCGGTAGGCGGTCGAGTAGACCACGGTGCCCGGCGCCACCGATTCCACGAAGGCCGGGCTGGACGAGCCGCGGCTGCCGTGGTGCGGCGCGACCACGATCGACGCGCGCAGCGGCGCCCCTTCCCGCGCCAATCGCTCCTCGGCCGCCGCCTCGATGTCGCCCGCGAGCAGTACCGCGCCGCCCGCCTCGGGCTGGACGCGCAGCACGCAGCTCATGTCGTTGCCTGCCCGCTGCGCCTGGGCGTAATCGGCTTTCTCGGGGTGCAGGATGGTGAAGGCCACGCCGTCCCAGTCCCAGCGCTGGCCGGCCGCGCAGCGTCGCTGCTCCGGACCGGCCCCGCGCAGCGGATGACCGTCCGGCAGCGAGCTCGACAACCACGCCACCGGCAGGCCGTCCACCACCGCCTGCGCCCCGCCGGCGTGGTCGTTGTCCAGGTGGCTGACGATCAGCCCGTCCAGCCGCGCCACGCCCAGCGCCCGCAGATAGGGCAGGACCACCCGGCTGCCGGCATCCGAGTCGGCGGCATAGCGCGGGCCGGCGTCGTAGAGCAGGTCGTGGCCGCGGGTCTGGACATGCACCGCCAGCCCCTGGCCGACGTCGAGCACGGTGAGCCGCAGCGCGCCCTCCTCCGGGCGCGGCGGCGCCGCCGTCGCCAGGGGCAGCAGCAGGACCGCGCCGACCCAGCGCGAGGGAAAGCCGCGCGGCAGCAGCAGCCAGACCACGCCGCCGATCCCCGCCGCGACCGCCCAGGCCGGCGGCGCCGGCTGCTGCCACATCGCGCCGCCCCAGCCGGCCATGGCTTCGAGCAGGTCCATCAGCAACGCGACGAGCCAGTACGCCAGTTCCAGCGGCGGGCTCCAGGGAATCGCCGCTGCGACCAGCGTCAGCGGCGTCACCACCAGGCTGACCACCGGGATCGCCACCGCGTTGGCCAGCGGCGAGACCAGCGAGAAGCGGTGAAACAGGGCGAGCAGCGCCGGGATCATGCCCAGCGTCACCGCCCACTGGGCGCGGCCCCAGCGCGCCAGCCAGTTCCCGGGGCGGATGCGGCCTGCCCCGGCCAGGAACAGCACCGCCACCGCGCCGAAGGACAGCCAGAAGCCGGCCGAGATCACCGCCCAGGGATCGATCGCAAGCACCAGGGCGAGCGCCAGCAGCAGCACCCGGCTGGGCGCGGTGGTCCGGCGCAGCCACAGCGCCAGAGCCACCACGCTCAGCATGTACAGCGTGCGCTGGGCCGGCACGGCGAAGCCGGCCAGCAGGCTGTAGCCGAACGCCGCGACCCAGCCGGCGGCGATGCCCGCCTGCCCGGCCGGCAGCCGCAGCGCCAGTGCCGGCACCCGCCGCCAGAGCGCCGAGGCGAGCCACGCCACCAGCCCGGCGACCATGGTCACGTGCAGGCCGGAGATGCTCATCAGGTGGGTGGTGCCGGTGCGGTTGAAGATCTCCCAGCGCGCCGGATCGATCGCCCGCTGGTCGCCCACGGCCAGCGCAACCAGCACCCCGGCATGCCCGTCCTCGGGCAGCAGTTCGAGGAAGCGGGTACGTATCGATTCGCGCAGCCTCTCCACGAGCAGCCCGGGTCGGCGCACCAGGGGATCGAGCCGCTCGTTCGGCTGCGCCGAGCGCACGTAGCCGGTGGCGCGGATGCCGCGCTCGAAGAGCCAGCCCTCATAGTCGAAGCCGCCGGGGTTCAGGCTGCCGTGCGGGCGCTTCAGCCGCACGGTCAGCCGCCAGCGCTCGCCGGCATGCACCTCGCGGAAGCGGTGGAACTCCTCGTCGCGCCAGCCGCGATACCAGGCAAGCTGGAGCCGCCGCGGGATCCCGGCCACGGCCTGCTCCACCTCGAAGTCGAAGCGCAGGCCGCGCTCGAAGGACTGCGGCAGTCCGGCCATGACGCCGACCACCTCGACGTCGCGGCCTTCCAGATCGGCGGACAGCGCATCCGCCAGCCGCCACTCGGCGCGCAGCGCGGCGTAGCCGAAGCCCGCCGCGAAGGCGGCCGCCACGGCCAGCGCGGCCGCCGCCCGGGGCGCCCGCCGCCGAATCGCCCACACCGCGACGGCCAGGGCAGCAGCCGCCCCGGCCAGCCAGGCATTCGTCCCAGCCGCCGGCAGCCGCGCCTGCGTCTGCAGCAGCCAGACTCCCGCGGCGAAGGCGATCAGGGCGAGGCGCATTCGGCGAGTTTAACGGTCCCTTCCGCTAGAATTCGCGCTCCACCACCGTCCAGCCCGATGCGCAAGCACCTCAAGCGGTACATCCCGGATCACGAGGCCGTACGCTCGAACCGCTGGCTGGCGATGTTCGGCGACACCCTGCTCCACCCGCGGCTGTGGCACCTGAACCGGCATTCGGCCGCCGGCGCCGTGGCGGTCGGCCTGTTCTGCGGCCTGATCCCCGGCCCGCTGCAGATGCTCGGGGCGGCGATCCTGTCGGTGATTTTCCGTGTGAATCTGCCGCTGGCGCTGGTTTCCACGCTCTACACCAACCCGCTGACCATCGTCCCGCTGTATTTCGTCGCCTACCAGATCGGAAAGCTGTTCTTCCCCGGGGAAGGCGAGTTCGTGGAGCCGCCCGACTTCGACTGGCACGCGCTCGGCGTCTGGTTCGGCGCGATGACCGACTGGATGATCGGGCTGGGCAAGCCCCTGGCGCTCGGCCTGCCTATCCTGGCCACGCTGCTGGCCATTTCCGGCTGGTTCCTCGTCTGGTCGGCCTGGCGCATCTACCTGATCCGCGCCTGGCACAGGCGCAAGCGCACGTGATGCGCCTGAAGCCGCTGTTCCGGCGCCGCCGCCGGCAGCCCCGCAGGCGGCAGCAGCGTGCGACCCAGCTGCCGCGCATCCTGCGGCGCATCGTCTACGCGGCCGGCATCCTGGTGCTGATGATCCTGTTCGGCACGCTCGGCTTCTATTTCGGCGCCGAGCCCACGCCGACCTGGTCGGACGCCTTCTTCATGACCATGATCACCGTGACGACGGTGGGCTACGGCGAGATCGTGCATACCGACACCTTCGCCGAGCGGCTGTTCGCCGGGCTGCTGGCGGTGGCCGGCTTCGGCGCGATCACCTTCCTCTTCACCAGCCTGACGGTTTTCTTCCTCGAAAGCGACCTCGACTACACCCTCCGGAGACGGCGCATGGAAAAGCAGATCAGGAAGCTCCGCCACCATTTCATCATCTGCGGCTTCGGCCGCGTCGGCCGCAACATCGGCCAGGAACTGGCGGACACGAACCGGCACTTCGTCGCCGTGGACGCCGAGGAAGCGCCCTTGACCACGGCCAAGGAGCGCATGCCCGGCCTGCTCTACCTGCTGGGCGACGCCAGCGAAGACGAGACGCTGCTGGCCGCCGACATCGCCGACGCGCGCGGGGTATTCGCGGTCACCGGCGACGACAGCCGCAACCTGATGATCGCCCTGACCGCCAAGCAGCTGAACCCGAAGGTGCGCGTGGTGGCGCGCTGTCACGAGACCCGCAACATCGAGAAGATCCGCCGCGCCGGCGCCGACCAGGTCATCTCGCCGGACTTCACCGGCGGCATGCGGCTGGCCTCCGCCATGATCCGGCCGCATGTCGTGTCCTTTCTCGACGAGATGCTGCGCACCGAACACCGCCTGCGCCTGGAGGAAGTGGCGGTGCCCGAAAGGTTCGAGCCGCGCACCGTCGGCGCGCTCAAGCTGCAGAACCCGGATTACGTGCTGCTCGCGGTGCGCTCGGCCGACGGCTGGGAGTTCAACCCGTCGCCCGAATTCACCCTGCGCCCGGGACAGGCCCTGATCGCCATGACCACCCCGCTCGGCCGCCTGCGCATCGAGGCAGCGCTGTCCGCCGCGGAGTAACCGCCGAGCGCGGCGCCCCGCGCGCCGTGCCCACGCTGGCCCTGGCCGGATCGGCGTGAGCGCGGACGGTGGATTACGCGCCTGCGGCGCTAATCCACCCTACGGCTTATCGCCAGCGCGGGGTGCGTAGGGTGGGATAGGCCGCAAGGCCGTATCCCACCGTCGCTGCACCGGGATCCGAAGAGCCGTGTTCCACCGTCACAGATCGAACGGTGGATTACGCGCTGCGCGCTAATCCACCCTACGCCATGCCGCGAGCGCGAGGTGCGTAGGGTGGGATAGGCCGCAAAGCCGTATCCCACCGTCCCGCCGCGCTTACGACGTCTGCTTGAGCTGGTCGAGGATGCCCGGGTTTTCGAGCGTGGACACGTCCTGGGTGATGTCCTCGCCCTTGGCCAGCGAGCGCAGCAGCCGGCGCATGATCTTGCCGGAGCGCGTCTTCGGCAGGTTCTCGCCGAAGCGGATGTCCTTGGGCTTGGCGATCGGACCGATCTCCTTGCCCACCCAGTTGCGCAGTTCGTTCGCGAGCTTCAGCGCCGCCTCGCCGCTCGGCCGCGGCTGCTTGAGCACCACGAAGGCGCAGATCGCCTCGCCGGTCAGGTCGTCCGGACGGCCGACCACCGCCGCTTCCGCCACCAGCGGGTTGGCCACCAGCGCCGACTCGATCTCCATCGTGCCCATGCGGTGGCCGGAGACGTTCAGCACGTCGTCGATCCGCCCCATGATCGTGAAGTAGCCGGTCTTGGCGTCGCGGATGGCGCCGTCGCCCGCCAGATAGAGCTTGCCGCTGAAGTCCGCCGGGTAGTAGGACTTCTTGAAGCGGTCCGGGTCGCCCCAGATGGTGCGGATCATCGACGGCCAGGGCTTCTTGACCACCAGGAAGCCGCCCTGCCCCCAGGGCACCTCGTGGCCAGTCTCGTCCACGATCGCCGCCTGGATGCCCGGGAAGGGCAGCGTGCAGGAACCGGGGACCAGCGGGGTCACGCCCGGCAGCGGGGTGATCATGTGGCCACCGGTCTCGGTCTGCCAGAAGGTGTCCACGATCGGGCAGCGGCCGCCGCCGACCTCGTTGTAGTACCACATCCAGGCTTCCGGGTTGATCGGCTCGCCGACCGAGCCGAGCAGGCGCAGGCTGGACAGGTTGTACTTCTTGGGCAGGTCGGCGCCGGCCTTGATCAGCGAGCGGATGGCGGTCGGCGCGGTGTAGAAGATGCTGACCTTGTGGTCCTGGATCATCTTCCAGAAGCGGCCGGCGTCCGGGTAGGTGGGCACGCCCTCGAAGACGATCTCGGTGGCGCCGCAGGCCAAAGGCCCGTAGGTGATGTAGGTGTGGCCGGTGACCCAGCCGATGTCCGCCGTGCACCAGAAGACGTCGCCCGGCTTGACGTCGAAGGTCCACTTCATGGTCAGGATGGCGTGCAGCAGGTAGCCGCCGGTGGAGTGCTGGACGCCCTTGGGCTTGCCGGTGGAACCCGAGGTATAGAGCAGGAACAGCGGATGCTCGGCCTCGACCCACTCCGGCTCGCACTGCTCGGACTGGCTGGCGGTCAGTTCGTGCCACCACTTGTCGCGGCCTTCCACCATCTTGCACGGTCCGCCGGTGCGCTTGTAGACGATCACGCTGTGGATCGACTCGCAGCCGCCCATGGCGATGCCCTCGTCCACCGCCGGCTTCAGCGGAATGCTCTTGCCGCCGCGGCACTGCTCGTCCGCGGTGATCACCGCCACGGCGCCGGCGTCCTGGATGCGCTCCTGCAGGCTCTTGGCCGAGAAGCCGCCGAACACCACCGAGTGGATCGCGCCGATGCGGGCGCAGGCCTGCATCGCCACCACGCCTTCCACCGACATCGGCAGGTAGATGATGACCCGGTCGCCCTTCTTGATGCCCTGGGCCTTGAGCGCGTTGGCGAAGAGGCTGACGCGGGACAGCATTTCCTTGTAGGTGACCTTGGTGACCTTGCCGTCGTCGGCCTCGAAGATGATCGCGACCTTGTCGCCCTGGCCGGCATTCACCTGGCGGTCCAGGCAGTTGTAGGAGACATTCAGCTTGCCGTCCTCGAACCACTTGTAGAACGGCGCGTCGGCCTCGTTCAGCACCTTGGTGAAGGGCTGCTTCCACTCGACGTGCTCGCGGGCCAACCGCCCCCAGTAGCCGGCGTAGTCCTGCTCCGATTCCTTGACCAGCGCTTCGTAGGCCGCCATGCCGGAGATCGTGGCGTTCTTGACGGTCGCCTCGGAGGGCGGGAATACGCGGGTTTCCTGCATCACGGAACTGATGGCGGTCATCGTTGACTTCTCCTCTCGCTCTATACGGTTTGAAACGGACGGTCCGGGCACGACCCGCGGTCTTCGCGCCGCGGCGCTGAACGCCGGAATCGGGGCGCCGGAATCGGGGGGCCCAATTGTAGGAAACTTGCCGATTAAAAGGAATAATCCTTACATGCGACTTACGTGATGGCCGCGACGACGCGCCGCGACGCGGGTGCTAGAATCCGCCGCGCCGCGGCGGCCCTCGCCGTTCGACTCCTCAGCCACCGAGTTGGATACGAAATCACATGAATAAAACTACGCAACTACTTGAAACAATGCTATTCGGCAGCCGCTGGCTGCAGGCGCCGCTGTACTTCGGGCTGATCGTCGCCCAAGGCGTGTACGTGTATCAGTTCATGATCGAACTGTCGCATCTGGTGATGAAGGCCGGGAACCTGAGCGAGAGCGACATGGTGCTGGTGATCCTCGGCCTGATCGACGTGGTGATGATCGCCAACCTGCTGATCATGATCATCATCGGCGGCTACGAGACCTTCGTCTCGCGGCTGGATCTGGAGCACCACCCGGACCAGCCGGAATGGCTGTCCCACGTGAACGCCGGCGTGCTCAAGGTGAAGCTCGCCACGGCGCTGATCGGCATCTCCTCGATCCACCTGCTCAAGACCTTCATCAACGCCGCCAACCTGCCGGAGCGGGCGATCATGTGGCAGGTGGCGATCCACCTCACTTTCGTGCTTTCCGCCCTGGTCATGGCCTATACCGACAAGGTGATGAACCAGACGCTGCTGCTCACCAGGAAGACCCACTGACCGGAGCCCCGACATGACCGTCATCGCCCAGGAAGATTTCATTCAGAGCGTGGCCGACGCGCTTCAGTTCATTTCCTACTACCACCCGGCGGACTACATCCGCAACCTGGCCCGCGCCTACGACCTGGAGGAATCCCCGGCGGCCAAGGACGCGATCGCCCAGATCCTGATCAACTCGCGCATGTGCGCCGAGGGCCACCGCCCGATCTGCCAGGACACGGGGATCGTCAACGTGTTCCTCAGGATCGGCATGAACGTGCGCTGGGAGGCGACGCTCTCGATCCAGGAAATGTGCGACGAGGGCGCGCGCCGCGCCTACCTGCATCCGGACAACAAGCTGCGCGCCTCGATCCTCGCCGACCCGGCGGGCGCCCGCAGGAACACCCGGGACAACACGCCGGCGGTGGTGCACATGACGCTGGTGCCGGGCGACACGGTGGAGGTGGACGTGGCGGCCAAGGGCGGCGGCTCGGAGAACAAGTCCAAGTTCGTCATGCTCAATCCCTCGGACTCGATCGTGGACTGGGTGATGAAGACGGTGCCGACCATGGGCGCCGGCTGGTGCCCGCCGGGCATGCTCGGCATCGGCATCGGCGGCACGGCCGAGAAGGCCATGCTGATGGCCAAGGAGGTGCTGATGGAGCCGATCGACATGCAGGAACTGATCGCCCGCGGCCCCGCCAGCCGCGCCGAGGAACTGCGCATCGAACTGTACGAGAAGGTGAACGCGCTGGGCATCGGCGCCCAGGGCCTGGGCGGCCTGACCACGGTGCTGGACGTGAAGGTGAAAGATTACCCGACCCATGCCGCGTCCAAGCCGGTCGCGATCATCCCCAACTGCGCGGCCACCCGGCATGTGCATTTCACGCTCGACGGGTCCGGTCCGGCGCGGCTTGATCCGCCGGCGCTGGAGAACTGGCCGCAGATCGCCTGGGAGGCCGGCGCGAATTCGCGGCGGGTGCAGCTCGATACGCTGACCAAGGCGGACATCGCCAGCTGGCAGCCCGGTGAAACGCTGCTGCTGAATGGCCGGATACTGACCGGCCGCGACGCCGCGCACAAACGCATCGCCGATTTGCTGGGGCGCGGCGAGCCGTTGCCGGACGGTTTGGATTTCCACGGCCGCTTCATCTATTACGTCGGCCCGGTCGACCCGGTGCATGGTGAGGTGGTCGGCCCGGCCGGCCCGACCACCGCCACACGTATGGACAAGTTCACCGACATGATGCTGGAGCAAACCGGATTGTTCGGCATGATCGGTAAGGCCGAGCGTGGCCCGGCTACCATCGAGTCCATCCGCAAGCATGGCGCGGCCTACCTGATCGCCACTGGCGGTGCGGCCTATCTAGTGTCCAAAGCCATCCGCGCCGCGCGCGTGGTCGCCTTCCCGGAGCTCGGCATGGAGGCGGTCTACGAATTCGAAATCGTCGATATGCCAGTCACGGTGGCGGTGGATGCACGGGGTCAATCTGTGCATCAGACCGGCCCGGCGCTCTGGCGCGCGCGCATCGCCGGTATCCCAGTCGTACCCGCTTAGCAGGTCATTGCCAGCCATGCAGGTGCTGGCATATGCGCAAAAAGATTCCGCAGAACGGGTAACCGCCGACAACTGAAATCTCCGCTTCAAAAAATGGGTGGCTGACGCTAGCAGCCCCGCTTAATCCAACGGAACGGGTGATATTGATCGCCGCACTGACGGGCGCCCCGGACCCGGGCGCGTGGTAATCTGTGCATGAGCGACTACGCCCGTTAAGGCGGCGGGGCACCGACGTGGTGAGTGCCGACGATGGCCCGTCATCCAGTCATGCCCAGTCAGCCCCTCAGAACCCGGGCGTCCAGCCGCCATAAGCAAAACACCCGTCCGAGGGAAACCCGTGCATTTAAGTGTTCCACCGCAACAGGCATTACCCGGCGTAGACACCCGACCGGCGCCGTTACGCGCCTGGTTGACTTCGCTGCCCTACGTGGACGCGGAAAACACCGCCATCGCCGTGTTGGAGCGTCTCCGCCATATCAATCATCAACACCTTCCTGCCGCACACCGATTGGAACTGCTGGCCGCGTTCCGTCACAGCTACGAACGCCTGCATGATGCCCTGCGCGACAACGCCCGCTTGCACGATCCGCAAACCTTGCCTCGCGCCTTGACCTTGCTCAGCGAACTTACCGAGGCGATGTCGTTTGGCTACAAATACGCCCTGCGTGATAGCAGCACAGAGCAACAGCGTTGGGGGAAGAACAAACAATTGCCCGAGGCCATCAATTACACCCTGCACTTTCTGGCGCTGCTGCTGCTGTGCCGCTATCAGGCCTACCAGCCGGTGTCTGACCAGCACTGGCGTGAAGCTGGTGATGTGGTGCGCTTCGCCGAAGCCGAATCGATCGGGGGCACACATGACGTCGAATTTCCCTACAGCGCCGGCGAACTGCATGCAGTGTCCGGCTACCGGCAACTGGCCTTGCTGCGTTTGGCCGATCCCTACCGTTTGCCCAGCGGTCTGATCTGGGAGGCCTATGGCTACCTGGCCGGCAAAGCCGAGCAGATTGCTCTGCTGACGCACTTCGATGATGACGAGGCCACGAGCGGCGTCTATGCCTTGTCGCTGGATCACGAACCCCATCAGTCACGCCCGGCACCGACTGTCGGCGTCGAACGCAGCAGTTGGCGCTGGCTGGATGCGCGCGAACTCATCCGCACAGCACAACTGGACCTGGATCGCATTCTAACCGGCACGGCGCCACGGCGGGTGGGGTTCTCCAACAACTTGACCGCCAGCGACGCCGCTCAATTGCTCGGACGCATGCTCGGCCAATGGACTCACGTCCCACAACGCAACTCACCGCGCTTCGCCAGCGCGGCCGAAATCGATCTCGCCCCGGGGCTGGATGCCGCCTATTACTTCCTGAACAACTGCACCGCCTTCGACCCGCGGGAACACGCGGTCTCGGAGGACGACGACGACATCGACTATTCAATCAGCACGCGACGCGCAACGGGAAATCTGGCGCGCGAATTTCGCCTGATATCCTGCCCGACGCGCAATCGCAGCAGTGGCGGCCTGTCCTTGCATCTTGACCGGCTGCACGGCTTGGGGCTGCGGGTCGGTCAGCTCGTCATCATCAACGCGCCCAGCACGGGCGCAGGCCGTGACTGGCTGGTCGGCGTGGTGCGCTGGCTACAAAACCAGGAAGAAGCCGGTTCGGAAATCGGTGTGCAGTATGTGGCGCGCAACAGCGTGCCGGTCGTGGTGCGTGCAACTACCGGCGCGTTGCAGAATTATCATGCCGCGCTCAAGAGCGACCTGACGCTCGCCGACGGACAGCGGCTGCTGACATTGATCGCGACCAAGGGCATATTCCGCAGCAAGGCAATCTTCGACATGCGTCAAGGCGAACAAACGCTGCAGATCCGCTGCGAACATCTGTTGGAAAGTGGCGGCGGCTTCGATCGCTTCAGTTATGAAACATTGGAATGACGCCCGCCGATCTCACTACGCACATGGCGTTTCACTACGAACAAAAGCAATGTGACGTACAGGATTGACCGGTGGCCAACACGGCCATGACAGATAGTCGGAACGTATTTCGAATCCGGCTCTGGCGAATTAATCAGCGTTGTCTAGAAATAAATAAGGGATCCCCAACGGCGACAGCGCGGAGATCCCTTTCTTGTCGTGCTCGACCAGTTCAGAGAGGACTGACGATGTCGTAGGCCTTCTTGCCTTCGGCATTGGCTACGGCCTGCGCCGCGTCCTGCACCATTTTCTTCTGGGAATCACTCAGGCCCGTCTTGGCCTGCAACGCGGCCACCAGCGGCTTGGCTTTTTCCAGGTAGTACTGATTGACGGCAATATCGGCTTGCGCCTTGGCCGACTTCGCCAGCTTCATGGCCGTGGCATCGTCGCCCGCGGCGGCAGCGGTTTCGGCCTCTTTCATCTTGTCTTCAGTATCGCGCCAGATCCATCCCAGATCGTTGGCGGTTTTGATTGAGGCACGCGCGGCCTCCAGCATCTGAGTGGTCGAAGCAGCGGTCTCGGCATGTGCCGCAAACGCGCCGCACAGCAAGATGGCACACGAAAGCGTCTTGAGAGGTAGCCTAATCTTCATACCATACATCTCCAATGAGGGGTTATCGTCCGGGAAGGAATTGGAACGCAGGCACTGCACACGCTTGTAAAGCGAAGCCCGACCCTAGCACCGCCTCAAACAGGCTGTCAATTCTCCGCACAGGCCCTGCGGACCCTCGCCGATAGGTAGACGCGCACTCGGGAAAAAACATTCCCCGGCGGAAGAGGAATCGGAAACGTAGCGCGCCTAGGTGATGCCAGGGTGATGTCAGGGTGATGGCGACGCAGGCGGTGTGTTCGCCACATCATCGGCGGCTTGACGTGCCTGTATCGCTGCTTCCTTCGAGGCATTGGCGGTACTCCGAGCGGCCCTGTAATCACGTTCCGCCAACTCGATCTGCGCCTGTTCCAGCAAGGCCCGCGCATGATCGAGCGCACGCGGCGAACGCGCCGAGGCGCCGGCATCTTCGGCTGCCTGGATCGCTTGGCGGGCATCGCTCATCTCCTGCGCCGGGATGGTGGCACAGGCGGCGAGAGAGCCAACCAGAGACAACAACAGGAATAATTTGATGGGCTGCATGAATATCTATCACTTCGACCGCGGCGTACCCGGAGGGGTAATCCGATCATCAGCATTGGTTGGCAAACTAGCACCCGCCGCGCAAAGGCGTCAAGCAAGCCGCAAATGGACCCGGACCTGCCGCATCTGGGAGAATGGGCCGCATTGATGATCAACGACTTGCCAATGACGAGGATAGTTTAATGGCGGACATACTGGTGCTGTATTACAGCCGGCACGGCGCGACCGCCGAAATGGCGCGGCAGATCGCCCGTGGTATCGAAGAGGTATCCGGCATGGCGGCACGCGTGCGCACCGTGCCGGCGGTATCTACCGTCTGCGAAGCCACCGCAGACAGCATCCCCGACACGGGCGCGCCCTACGCCAGTCTCGACGATCTGCGCGAGTGTGTCGGGCTGGCCTTGGGCAGCCCGACCCGGTTCGGCAATATGGCCGCGCCGCTGAAATATTTCATCGACTCTACCAGCACGCTGTGGTTGGAAGGCGCACTGATCGGCAAACCCGCCGCACTCTTCACTTCGACGTCAAGCCTGCACGGCGGCCAGGAGACCACGCTCACCTCCATGCTGCTGCCGCTGCTACATCACGGCATGCTGATCCTCGGCATTCCCTACAGCGCGCCGGAACTGATGCGCACGCGTACGGGCGGTACACCGTATGGCGCCAGTCATTACGCCGGCGCCGACAACAAACAAGCACTGAGCGATGATGAAAAAAGCTTGTGCCGCAGCCTCGGCCGCCGCCTCGCTGAAACCGCGCATGCACTCCATAAGCCGCGCTGATCCGATGACTGCAACATACTGGAAAAACCTGGCCTTGATCGGCTACTTCGGTACCTTCGCGCTGATTGTCGCCTGGTATGGCTGGTTGTCGCCGCCAACGTATCTACAGCCGATTTATGCGCTGCTCGCCCTGGGTACACCGTTGTTGCTGCCATTGCGCGGCTTGCTGCACGGCCGACCGTACACGTACGCTTGGAGCTTGTTCCTCGCACTCGGCTATGCCACGCATGCGCTCATCGAGGCCGTCAGCACACCGAGCGATCGCATCTTGGCGGCGTTGGAATTGCTACTGGTGCTGTTGTGGTTTGTCGGCGCGGTCGGCTATGTGCGCGGAGTCAGTACGCGCAGGACCTAGATAATTCGAAACTGCGATTATTCGCTGCCCAACACTTCGCGCACAAACGGCACCGTCAGGCGCCGCTGTGCCGTCAGTGCCGCCGCATCGAGACGTTCGAGCAAGGCCATCAACGCGGGCAGATCGCGTGGGCAACGGCGCAACAGAAACTGTGCGGTGTCCTCGGGCAGTTCCAGGCCACGCTCATGCGCACGCACGCGGAGAATCTGCGTACGTGCCGCATCGTCCACGGGCTGCAGCGCATATACGCTGCCCCAGCCGAGGCGTGAGCGTAAATCCGGCAGGCACACGCCAAGCTGTTCCGGCGCCGCGTGCGCCGCACTCAACCAGCGACCGCCCGCCTCACGCACGCGATTGAAGAGGTGAAAC
>DATMWM010000347.1:0-4455 GCA_035562535.1 Rhodocyclaceae bacterium
CGGCCTGCGCAAGCACCTGCGCAAGGCCCCGGGACACATCTCGGTCGAGAGCTACTGGTAGGCGGGCGGCCTACGCCGCAGAACCGGCGCAGCGACGCCGGCCGCGAGGGCCGGTCAGCGCAGCGCGCAGGATCCCGGGCCGCCGGCGTTGCCGCAGGTCTGGCAGGGGCCGGGCAGGTCGGCGCGGCCGGCCGAGGCGCCCGACGGCGACGCGAAGGCGGACAGCTTCTTGCGCAGGTCGGTGCCGTGGCAGTTCGGGCATTCCACCGCGGGCGAGGACGCGCGGACCAGGGTCTCGAACTCTTTGCCGCAGGCGGCGCAGGCGTATTCGAAGATAGGCATGAGGGGACTTCCCGGTTCTGAAAGCGTTTGCGATTCGGCCGGCGGACCGGACGGTCCGTGAAACGTCCGGGAGGCGCGCCAGCGCGCGCATCATCGCCCGGCCGCCGGGCGGACGCAAGTCCCCCGCGGCGCATCGTGCCGACTCGGCCGGCAACGGCTATATTCATCACTTTTTCCGGAGCTCAACGTGCCGAACAAGTCGTCCGCGGTCGATCCCGAGGGGCTGCTCGAGTATTCCGTGGTCTATACGGAACGAGCGCTCAACCACATGTCCAGGAGGTTCCAGGGTGTCATGCAGGACATCTCCCGGATCCTCAGGCAGGTCTACAACGGCCAGGCCGCGGTGGTCGTGCCCGGCAGCGGAACCTTCGGCATGGAGGCGGTGGCCCGGCAGTTCGCCGGCGGCAAGCGCTGCCTGGTGATCCGCAACGGCTGGTTCAGCTTCCGCTGGTCCCAGATCTTCGACATGGGCACGATCCCCGCCCAGGCGACCGTCCTCAAGGCGCGGCCGACCCGGAGCGGCAGCCAGGCGCCCTTCGCCCCTCCGCCGATCGAGGACGTCGTGGCGACGATCCGCGAGACCCGCCCCGAAGTGGTGTTCGCGCCGCATGTCGAGACCGCGTCGGGCATGCTGCTGCCGGACGACTACCTGCGCGCCCTGGGCGATGCGGTGCGCGCGGTCGACGGCCTGTTCGTGCTCGATTGCGTGGCCTCCGGCGCGCTGTGGGTGGACATGGCCGCCACCGGGGTGGATGTGCTGATCAGCGCGCCGCAGAAGGGCTGGAGCGCCTCGCCGTGCTGCGCGCTGGTGGTGCTCGGGCAACGCGCCCGGGCGCGCATCGACTCCACGACCAGCACCAGCTTCGCCTGCGACCTGCGCAAGTGGCTGCAGATCATGGAAACATACGAGAAGGGCGGCCACGCCTACCACGCCACCATGCCCACCGACGCCCTGGCCGGCCTGCGCGAGGCGATGCTGGAGACCGAGCGCTACGGCTTCGAGAAGGCGCGCGCCGGCCAGCAGGAACTCGGCCGCCGCGTCCGTGCGCTGCTCGCCGAACACGGCTACCCGAGCGTGGCAGCGGCCGGATTCGAGGCGCCGGGCGTGGTCGTGAGCTACACCGAGGACCCCGACCTGCAGTCGGGCCGGAAATTCCTCGAACTCGGCTTGCAGACCGCCGCCGGCGTACCGCTGCAATGCGACGAGCCTGCGGACTTCCGCACCTTCCGCATCGGGCTGTTCGGGCTGGACAAGCTGGCCAGCCTCGATCGCACGGTCGAGCGCCTGGGCGCAGCCCTGCGCCGGCTGAAGTAGGTCCGCGGATGCGTGTCGCTGCCCGGCTGGCGTTCGCCGCCTGCGCGCTTTCGTGCGCCGCCGCCTGGGCGGCCGGGAACGGCTGGAGCGAGGCGGCCCGGCCGGCGCCGGGTGCCCCGCGGGTGATCGGCACCTATGTCTCCGGCTGCATCGCCGGCGCGGTGGCGCTGCCGCTGGTCGGCGAGGGCTACCAAGTGATGCGGCCCGGGCGCAACCGCTACTTCGGCCATCCCCGCCTGATCGCCCTGCTGGAGCGCATGGGGCGCGAGACGGCGAAGGGCGGCGGCCGTCTCCTGATCGGCGACCTGGCCCAGCCGCGCGGCGGCCCGATGCCCAGCGGCCACCGCAGCCATCAGAGCGGACTGGACGCGGACGTCTGGTACGTCCGGCAGGCGGGCGGCCGGGTGCTCTCGCCGGCCGAGGCCAACCAGGCGGAGCCGCGGTCCATGGTGCGCGCGGCCGAAGGTCTTCCCTACGAGTCGCGGTGGGCATCGTTCGACCCGGCCGCCCTCAGGCTGGCGGCGCGCTCGCCCGAGGTGGAGCGGATCTTCGTCAATCCGGTGGTCAAGAAAGCCCTGTGCGCCGCCGAGACCGATCGCGAATGGCTGGCCAAGCTGCGGCCGTGGTGGGGCCACGACGAGCACTTCCATGTCCGGCTGGCCTGCCCCGGCGGTTCCGCCGACTGCGCTTCGCAGGAAGCCGTCCCGCCGGGCGACGGCTGCGACGCCGACCTGGACCGCTGGGTCGAGGAACAGCGGCAGGCGGCGATCTCCCCCGAGTCGGTGAAGCGCCGGAGTCCGGCCGCGCCGCCTCCGATGCCGGTGGCGTGCTCCGCGGTCTTGACGGCGGCGCCGAAAACCCGGCGCTGAGCCGCCTACTCGACGGTCACGCTCTTGGCCAGATTGCGCGGTTTGTCGACGTCCGTTCCCTTGACCAGGGCCGCGTGATAGGCGAGCAACTGCAGCGGAACCACGTGCAGCACCGGCGAGAGCAGTCCGTAGTGCTCCGGCATGCGGATGATGTGCACGCCCTCGCTTTCGGCGATCTCGCTGTCGGCGTCGGCGAAGACGTAGAGCTCGCCGCCGCGGGCGCGCACCTCCTGGAGGTTGGACTTGAGCTTCTCCAGCAGGTCGTCGTGAGGCGCCACCGCGATCACCGGCATGTCCTTGTCCACCAGCGCCAGCGGGCCGTGCTTGAGCTCTCCGGCGGGGTAGGCCTCGGCGTGAATGTAGGAGATCTCCTTGAGCTTGAGCGCGCCTTCCATGGCGATCGGATAATGCTTGCCGCGACCGAGGAACAGGGCGTGCTGCTTCATGGCGAAGCCCTGGGACCATTTCTCGATCTCGGGCTCCAGGCCGAGCACCCGTGAGACCGCGCTCGGCAGGTGGCGCAGCGCGTCGAGCTGCGCCGTCTCGTCGTCCGGGGAAAGCCGGCCGCGTTGCTTGGCGAGCGCCAGGGTGAGCAGGAACAGGGCCGCAAGCTGGGTGGTGAAGGCCTTGGTGGACGCGACGCCGATCTCGGGACCGGCCCGGGTCAGGAAGCGCAGCTTCGTTTCCCGCACCAGCGCGCTCTCGGCCACGTTGCAGATCGCCAGCGTCTTCGCCTGCCCCAGGGCCTTGGCATGCTTGAGCGCGGCCAGCGTGTCGGCGGTTTCTCCGGACTGCGAGATGGCGACCACCAGCGTGTCCGGATCGGCCACCGAGGTGCGGTAGCGGTACTCGCTTGCGATCTCCACGGCGCACGGAACCTGCGCGAGCGACTCGATCCAGTAGCGCGCGACCAGACCGGCGTGGTAGCTGGTGCCGCAGGCCACGATCAGGACGCCGTGCACGGCGCCGAGGATCTCCGGCGCGTCGGCGCCGAACACCTGCGGCGTGACGCTCTGCGCGGCGCCGACCATCTCCAGCGTGTTCGCCAGCGCCTGGGGCTGCTCGAAAATCTCCTTCTGCATGTAGTGGCGGAACTTGCCCAGTTCCACCGCATCCGCGGAAAGCTGGCTGACGTGGATCGGGCGCTGTACCGCCTTGCCGCCGGCCTGCACCACGCGGTGGCCGTCGCGCCGGATCTCGGCGACGTCGCCGTCTTCGAGGTAGACGACCTTGCGCGTGACCTGCAGCAGGGCCGAGGCGTCGGAGGCGGCGTAGTTGCCCTGCTCGCCCACGCCGAGCACCAGCGGCGAGCCGTGGCGCGCCACGATGATGCGTTCGGGCTCCCTTTCGGACACCACCGCAATCGCATAGGCGCCGACCAGCTCGGCGCAGGCGGCCCGCACCGCGTCCAGCAGGTCCGGGTGGGTCTGAAGCTTGTGATGTACCAGATGGGCGATCGCCTCGGTGTCGGTGTCGGAGGTAAACACGTAGCCGAGTCCGCCCAGGCGCGCGCGCAGAGCGACGAAGTTCTCGATGATGCCGTTGTGCACCACGGCCAGCCCGCCGCTGATGTGCGGATGGGCATTGCGTTCCGAGGGAACGCCGTGGGTTGCCCAGCGCGTGTGGGCGATGCCGATGTTCGCGGCGAGGCCGACGGATTCGGCCTGGGCAGCGAGTTCCGAGACCCTGCCGACCGCACGCAGCCTCGAAAGCTGCGGCTGCGCGCCGCCGCCGTTCAGCACCGCCAGTCCGGCGGAGTCGTAGCCGCGGTATTCGAGCCGGCGCAGTCCCTCCAGAAGGACCGGGACGACGTTGCCATTGGCCAGCGCTGCGACGATTCCACACATGATCGGCTACCTTTCCGAAAGACCTGCGGGCGCGGATCGCGCAGCGTCGAACGATCGCCGCGCGCTGCCTGGCCGCTCAGTT
>DATMWM010000348.1:0-9641 GCA_035562535.1 Rhodocyclaceae bacterium
CCGCTCAGGATCAGCGAGATCGCCGGGTTGAAGGCGTTCTCGGCGGCCGGCCGGCGGGCGGTCTGCTGGGCGGTCTCACGCACCTCCGAAGCGGACTTCTCGGCCTGCGCGGCGGCGGCCTCCGCCTTGCCTGCGGTGCCAGCCGCCGCGCTGGCGCTGCGCTCAGCTTCGGCGAGCCGCGCTTCCAGTTGCAGGATGCGCTGCTCGTATTCCTGCTTCATCTGCCGGACCTGCTCGCGCAGTTCCCTGATGTCGGCATCGGACACCGCCGCGGCGGAAAGCGGAAAGGCGGCGGCGAGCAGGATGCCGACCGGGCGCCACAGCGCCCGAGTCGCGTTGGACATGGGTGTTCCTCCGGTCTGGATCGACAAGCCGGCGGCGCAGCGCAGCCGGCGGGACGGGTTGCGTCAGCGGATCAGCGGAGGATCGGAGGCGCGCGGATGTTGGCCACGGCGGCCGGAAATTCCGGACGCGTCCAGGCCGGTCCGGGCGGGACCGGCGTCGACTTCGCCAGAGGAAAGGGGGGAACGGCACCCGGCAGCACCCCGCCATCCAGCGGGTGGAAGGCCAGGCATTCCATGCACGACGGATGGACCGCGCCATCGCCGGCGTCGCCGGAATGCTGCGATGCCGCCGAGGCGAGGTGGGAGGCGGCGTGCGCTGCCGCCGCCCACTGGACGCCGAGCAGGCAGAAGACCAGCAGCGCCCGCCCGAGCGCCGCGCGCAGGCCGGCGCTCATGAATCGGATTCCGTGCATGCACGGCAGAGCCCGCGGACATTCAGGTCGATCCGCACGCCCCGGAACCCGGCGGGCAGGCGCGGCCGGGCCGGCCGGACGTCGGCGAGGCAGAAGACGCGGCCGCAGCGCTCGCAGCGGAAGTGGGCATGGCTCTCGTGGGCCCCGGCGGCGGCAGCCGCGCTGAACCGGGAGACCCGCCGCTCGTCCACACTGCGCAGGACGAGCCCGGCCTCGACCAGGCGGTCGAGCGTCCGGTAGAGCGTCACCCGGTCGAACAGGCCTGGACCCAGGGCGGTTTCGATGTCGTGACGGCTCAACGCCCGGTCGGCGGCTTCGAGCAGCGCCAGAATGCGCAGCCGCGCGGGCGTGGCCCGCGCGCCCCGTGCCCGCAGGGCGGCGGCGGAAGATCGCGGGTCCGGCTGGAGCGGCATGGCACGGATTCAAACACAACGGATTCGCAGATGCAATCGAGTTGCATCTGCGAATCGTGCCCGCGACCCGACCCAGGCGGCCGCGCGTTACACTCGGATCCTGGGACCATTCGCCGCACAGGGAGCCGCACATGGAGACCGACCTGTTCTGGGGCATCGCGCTCACCCTGGCGGTGCTGGGCACCTGCGGAGCCTGGTTCTACTGGTGCGGCTACGCCGACCGGACCCGGCAGTTGCGCGCTCTGGCCAGACGCACCTTCCGCTACGCCGGGATCGGATTCCTGCTCGGGCTGGCCGTCCTGAATTCGGACCTCGGCACGCCGCCGATGGGCATGATCGCCTTCACCGCGTGCTGCGGCCTGCTGCTCTACGCGTCTGGATGGGCCGCGATCGCAGCCGACGACCAGTCGCTCGCCCTGATCAACCTGACCGGTCGCGCCCTGCTGCTGACCGACCCCGAACTCGCGCCCTTCTACACCCTGCCTGCCCCTCAGGAAGAGCCGGCCACCGAGCTGCCGCCGGTGCTGCCGCGCACCTGTTACATCGTGAGCGCGGAGCTCGGGATGGAAGCCGCCCGCGCCGGGCGGACCGACATGTTCATGGTCGACGCGGGCACCGCAACCGATTACGGCGCCGGCGGCGTACTGGTCCGGCGCCTCGTCCGGGCAGCTGCCGGCGAGCCCGGCACGGCTTGAACGAACCGGTCTCGCTCGCAGGGATTCACCCGATCTGGCAGAGCAGCCCCTTCAGGTACTCGCCCTCCGGGAAGGCCAGGCCGACCGGGTGGTCGGGGGCGGCGCCGAGCTTGGCCAGGATCCGCGCGTCCGCGCCGGCATCGATCGCCGCGCCGGCGACGATCTTCTGGAAAAGTTCCGGCCCCACGCCGCCCGAGCAGGAATAGGTCATCAGCAGGCCGCCCGGATTGAGCAGGCGGAAGCCGAAGAGGTTGATGTCCTTGTAGGCGCGGGCGGCGCGCTCGGCATGCGCCGCGCTCGGCGCGAGCTTGGGCGGGTCGAGCACGATCAGGTCGAAGCGCCGCTCGCCGCGCTTGAGTTCGCGCAGCGCCTCGAAGACGTCCGCCTGCCGCCATTCGGCGCGCTCGCCGGGAAGCGGCGGGTTGTGCCCCAGGTTGCGTCGGGCCGATTCCAGGGCCGGCGCCGAACTGTCGATCGACAGCACCCGCTCGGCGCCGCCAGCGAGCGCGTTCAGCGAGAAGCCGCCGGTATAGCAGAAGCAGTTCAGCACCTCGCGGCCGTCGGCGAGATCGCGGCACAGGCGGCGGTTGTCGCGCTGGTCGAGATAGAAGCCGGTCTTGTGGCCGGCGGCGTAGTCCACCTCGAGCCGCAGGCCGTGCTCCTCGATCAGCAGAGGCGGCTGCGCCGGTTCGCCGCGCAGCCAGCCGCTGCGCGGCCCCAGCCCTTCCAGGCCGCGCACCTCGGAGTCCGAGCGCTCGTAGATCCGCGCGCAGCCGGTCGCCTTGGCCAGCGCGTTGGCGATCGCGTCACGCCACTTCTCGGCACCCGCCGAGGTCAGTTGCAGCACCACGGTATCGCCGTAGCGGTCGGCGATCACCCCCGGCAGCCCGTCCGACTCGCCGTGGATCAGCCGCAGGCCGTCCTGCCCGCGCAGCCCGGGCAGGCACGCGCGCCGGGCCACGGCCCCGGCGACGGTGCGCTTGAAGAAGGCGTCATCTATGGTCTGCGCCGGGTCGAAGCTCCACACCCGCGCCCGGATCTGGGAATGCGGGCTCCAGGCCGCCCTGGCCAAAGGCTCGCCCCGGGCGGAAACCAGATCGACCGTATCCCCGGGCCGGGCGCGCCCGTCCAGCCGGTCGACCGAACCGGCGAACACCCAGGGGTGGCGGCGCAGGACCGAGCGTTCCTTGCCGGCGGCGAGGACCAGCCTGGGCATGGGCTCAGGCGCGGCCGCCGCGGCGGATGGCGGACGACTTCATTTCTTCTTCGCCCGCGGGTGCGCGGCGTCGTACACCTTCGCGAGATGTTGGAAGTCGAGATGCGTGTACACCTGCGTGGTCGAGATGTTCGCGTGGCCGAGCATCTCCTGTACCGCGCGCAGGTCGCCGCTGGACTGCAGCACGTGGGAGGCGAACGAATGGCGCAGCACGTGCGGATGCACGCGCACGCCCATTCCCTGCCGGGTGGCCCAGCGTTCGAGCCGCATCTGGATCATCCGCACCGAAAGCCGCGTGCCGCGGCGGCTGACGAACAGCGCCTGTTCGCCGGGCCGGGCCAGGGCCTCGCGCTGTTCCAGCCATCGGGAAAGCGCCTGCCTGGCCTTCTCGCCGACCGGCACGGTGCGGGTCTTGCTGCGCTTGCCGGTGACCCGGACCTCGCCGGCCCGCAGATCCACCCCGGCACCGAGGTCGAGCCCGGCCAGTTCGGAAAGCCGCAGGCCGGAGGAATAGAACAGCTCGAACATGGCCTTGTCGCGGACGTCGAGTTCGTCGCCGGCTTCGGCATCGAGCAGCGCGCCGGCCTGGTCGGGCGAGAGCACGGCGGGCAGCGCGCGCGGCGACTTCGGGGCGCGCAGGCCTTGGCAGGGGTTCGCTTCCAGGTGCCGGTGCCGCACCAGCCAGCGGAAGAAGCTGCGCCAGGCCGAGAGGGTGCGCGCCAGCGAGCGCCCGGAAAGGCCGCGGCCGTGCAACTGGGCGATGGCGCGCCGGATGTCCGACGCGCCCAGAGCATCCAGCGGCCGCTCGCCGGCATGCTCCAGCAGACGCTTGAGATCGCGGCCGTAGCCGTCACAGGTGTGCGGGCTAAGCCGCCGCTGGACCGCCAGTTCCTCCAGATAGGCCGCCACCCGTGCGCCGGCCTGCTCGGCGGCGCCGCTCACGGCTCAGCCCAGCGTGCGGGCCAGCGCGGCGGAGGCCAGATCGCCGATGCGCGCCAGGTACAGGGTGCCCATTTCCGGGTAGAAGCGCTGCAGATCCTCGCTGCCCAGCGCCAGCAGGCCGAAGGTCTTCGCCTCGTCGCGCAGGGCAACCAGGGCGAGCGAGCGCACGCGCTCCCCACCCTCGCCGAACCAGCCGACCATCTCGAAGCCCTGGCTCGGTCCGCAATAGGGATGCGACAGTCCGGAGGCCACCGCCCGGGCGGTCTCGCCGACCGGCGCGAACTCGGGGCCGTCGCCGCCGCGGTCCGTATCCCACAGCCGCAGCGCGACGTGCGGAACGGCGAAGTTGTCCAGCAGGTGCAGGCGCAGCGTTCCGACCGCCGCATCGGCGTCGCGCACGCCCGCCAGGGCAGCGGCCAGCTTATGCACCTTCTCGCCGATGGCATCGTTTTCCTCGCCGAAGCGGATCATCTCGGCGAGCTTGGCTTCGAGCTGTTTGGACTTGTCGCGCAGGGCGAGGATCTGCCGCTCGGTGATCGAGATCGTGCGCCCGCCGTGCGGATGCGGGATCAGGATGTGCGAGAGCAGGTCCGCGTAGTCCTCGAAGAACTGCGGGTTGTCCTGCAGGAAACGGGCGACATCGTCTGCTTTCATGGGTTTCCCGAAAATGGATGCGTGTGGATCACGCTGCGTTCATAGGGCGATCTCGCCCTGGAAGACGCTCGCCGCCGGCCCGGTCATCATGACCGGCCGGCCCGGGCCGGCCCAGGCGATGCGCAGATCGCCGCCCCGGGTCGACACGCTCACCGGCGATTCGACCAGGCCGCGCAGGATGCCGGTGACGGCCGCGGCGCAGGCGCCGGTGCCGCAGGCCAGCGTCTCGCCCGCCCCGCGCTCCCAGACCCGCAGCCGGATCGCGTGCGGTCCGCTCACCTGCAGATAGCCGGCATTGACCCGCTGCGGGAAGCGCGGGTGGACCTCTATCGCCGGTCCCTGGCTGGTCACGGGCGCGGCATCCACGTCGGCGACCACCTGAACGGCGTGCGGATTGCCCATGGACAGGGCAGTGATGTAGGCGGTGGCACCTTCGACATCCAGAGTCTGGACCAGCGCCTCGCTGTCGCTGGCGAACGGCACCTCGGCCGGAGCGAACCGCGGCACACCCATGTCCACCGTCACCTGGCCGTCGTCCTCCAGGCGCGGCGCGATGATCCCGCCGGCCGTCTCGACCCGGATCTCGCGCTTGTCGGTGAGCCCCTGTTCGCGCACGAAGCGCACGAAGCAGCGCGCGCCGTTGCCGCACTGCTCGACCTCGCCGCCGTCAGCGTTGAAGATCCGGTAGCGGAAGTCCACGCCGGGCTGGGTCGGCGCCTCGACCAGCAGGATCTGGTCGCAGCCGACGCCAAAATGCCGGTCGGCCAGGAAGCGCACGCGCGCGGGCGTCAGTTCGACCTGCTGCCGGATCGCGTCGATGACGACGAAATCGTTGCCCAGGCCATGCATCTTGGTGAAGCGCAGCGGTGCCGGCATGTTCAGGCGCACAACGACGCGTAGTCGCGCCAGACGCAGCGGTCCATCACCACCTCGATGCCCGCGGCGCGGGCGCGTTGCGCGGCGGCCTCGTCGACCACGCCGTCCTGCAGCCACAGCCGCGGCACTCCGAGCCGGATGCACGCATCGACGATCGCGGCGACGTGCTCCGAGGCGCGGAACACGTCCACCAGGTCGATCCGCTCCGGCACGTCCTCGAGCCGCGCGTAGGCCTTCTCGCCGAGCACCTCGCTCACCGCCGGCCGCACCGGGATGATGCGGTAGCCGTAGCCCTGCATGGCGCGGGCGACCCGGTAGCTCGGCCGGGCCGCCTTCGGCGAGAGACCGACCACGGCGATGGTCCTGACCTCGCGCAGCATGCGGCAGATCTCTTCCGGAGAGGGATTCGCGAACATCGGCGGATTCTATCCGATGCCGGCTCAGTAGATCTTCGGTTCGCCCGGCGGGCGGGTCTTGAAGCGGCGGTGCACCCAGTAGTACTGCTCGGGCATGCGCCGCACCTGATCCTCGATGAAGGCGTTCATGCGCCGCGTGTCCGCCTCCACGTCGTCGGTCGGGAAGCCCTGCCAGGGCTCGCCGAGTTCCATCACGTAGCCGCGGCCACCGGGCAACATGCGGGTCACGCAGGTGACCACGACCGCCTTGGCGAGCCTGGCCATCCGGGGAAGCGCGGTGATCGTGGCGGCCGGCACGCCGAAGAAAGGCACGAAGATCGCGTCGCGCTCGCCGTAGTCCATGTCGGGCAAGTAGTAGAACGGCCGGCCGTCCCGCAGCGCCCGGACCGACTTGCCCAGGCTGTCCTGGCGCGAGAGCAGCAACTGGTCGCCGAAACGGCTGCGGCCGTGGTAGAGGAGGCGGTCCACCACCGGATCCTTCTGGCGGGAATAGATGCTCACCGCGTCGATCTCCTGCGCGAGCCGCGTGGCCCCGATGTCCAGGCCGAGGAAGTGGGGCGTGAGCAGGATCACCGGGCGACCGGTCTTCAGGTGCTCCAGCCCCTCTATCCGGACGATGCGCCGGATGCGCCCGGCGCTGGCCCACCAGGCGATGCCGCGCTCCAACAGGCTGCGCCCCAGCGCGGCGAAATGGGCACGCGCCAGGCGCTTGCGCGCCGCCTCGTCCAGATCCGGAAAGCACAGCCGGAGGTTTGTCAGTGTGATCCCCCGCCGGCGCCGGCCGAGCAGGTAGAAAAGCAGCCCGAGGCCGCGGCCGACCGGAGCGAGCAGGGCCAGCGGCAGGAAATGCAACAGCCACAGGATGGCCGCCGCAACCCGGGTCAGCACCCTCCGCCCCTCATGCCTCACGCCTCGCTGCCTCGGGCGGCGGCTCGGCGCCGGCGGGACGCTTGTAGCGGTTGTAGCTCCACAGATACTGCGCCGGCTCGCGCCGGATCAGCGCCTCCACGCACCGGTTGATCGCCAGCGCCCGCTGCTCGGTGCTGCCCTCGATCGGCACGTCCGGTTCGAAGAAGCGGATGACGTAGCCCCGGCCGCGGGGCAGCCGCTTGCCGTACATCATCACGGTGGTGACGCCCGGGGCCTCGGACATCCGGGCCGCCAGCGTCATCGTGTAGGCCGGCCGACCGAAGAAATCGACCCACACCCCCTCGCCCTTGCCGGGCACCTGGTCGGGCAGGATGCCGATCGATTCGTGCTTGCGCAGCGCCTTGAGCAGCACGCGCACGCCGGCCAGGTCCGCGGAGGCCATCTTGACCCGGCCTGCCGTACGTCCGCGCTCCATCAGCGGCGCCAGCCACGCCTTCTTCGGCGGGCGATAAAGGCCGGTGAGCGGGATGCGGTCGCCGATGTACTGCGCGGAGATCTCGAAGCAGCCCAGGTGCGGCGTGAGTAACAGGATGCCGCGCCCCTGGGCCCAGGCCTGCTCGACCCGCTCCCAGCCCTCGACGCCGCGCACCGTGGCCACCACCTGGTCGTGCGACCGCAGCCAGAGGAACGGCAGTTCCATGGCGCCCTTGCCTGCCTCGGCCGCCGTAGCCCAGGCGAGCCGGGACGAAGGCATGCCGGCGGTGGCCAGATTGGCGTGCAGCGTCCGGCGATAGCGGGCGGATATCAGGTAGGTGAGCCAGCCGAGGACGACGCCGAGCGCGTGCAGAAACGGCAGGGGCAGGCGGCCGGCGAGCCGGAAGATGAACGTTTCCAACGCTTTCCGATCAGATCGCGCGGATCGACCCTTTGACCGGCCGCGAGGTCCGAGATTAGAATGCCCGCTTCGCCGAGTTAATCAGACAACTTGCGGGGCGATCACAAATACCGCTAAAGCGTCACCAGCTCTTGTTCCCGGGGCCGGTAACGCCGGTTCCTGAGGGAAGTCAACGTTGGAGCAAGAGCCCATGAGCGAATACCTGTTTTCCTCCGAATCCGTTTCCGAAGGCCACCCGGACAAGGTCGCCGACCAGATCTCGGACGCGGTGCTGGACGCGATTCTAGCGCAGGATCCCCGCGGCCGCGTCGCCTGCGAGACCCTGGTGTCGACCGGCCTGGTGGTCATTTCCGGCGAGATCACCACCACCGCGCAGGTGGATTACATGCGCACCGCGCGCGACACCGTCCGGCGCATCGGCTACGACGATTCCGAGATCGGTTTCGACTACCGCTCCTGCGCCGTGCTGACCGCGCTGAACAAGCAGTCGCCGGACATCGCCCAGGGGGTGGACGAAGGCAAGGGCCTGGACCTCGACCAGGGCGCCGGCGACCAGGGCCTGATGTTCGGCTACGCCTGCAACGAGACGTCGCAGCTCATGCCCTTCCCGATCTACTACGCCCACCGCATCATGCAGCGCCAGTCTGACGTGCGCCGCGACGGGCGGCTACCCTGGCTGCGCCCGGACGCCAAGAGCCAGCTCACCGTGCGCTACGTGGACGGCAAGCCGGTGGGCATCGACACCGTGGTGGTGTCCACCCAGCACAGCCCGGATGTCTCCCACGCCCAGCTCTCCGAGTCGGTGATCGAGGAGGTGGTGAAGCCGGTGCTGCCCAAGGACATGCTCAAGGGCAACGTGCGCTACCTGATCAACCCGACCGGCCGTTTCGTGGTCGGCGGCCCGCACGGCGACTGCGGCCTGACCGGGCGCAAGATCATCGTCGACACCTACGGCGGCGCTGCCAGGCACGGCGGCGGCGCGTTCTCGGGCAAGGATCCGTCCAAGGTGGACCGCTCCGCGGCCTATGCCTGCCGCTACGTCGCCAAGAACATCGTCGCCGCGGGACTGGCCGATCGCTGCGAGCTGCAGGTCGCCTACGCGATCGGGATCTCTAAGCCGGTGTCCATGATGGTAAACACCTTCGGCACCGGCAAAGTCTCCGACGAGAAGATCGTCGAACTCGTGGAAAAGCACTTCGACCTGCGGCCCAAGGGCATCATCCACGCGCTCAACCTGCTCCGCCCGATCTACAGCAAGACCGCCGCCTACGGCCACTTCGGCAGGGACGAGCCGGAATTCACTTGGGAAAATGTCGACAAGGCATCGGCACTGCGTGCCGATGCAGGGCTGTAAGCCCTGCCCGAAGGGCCTTGGCGACATTTCGGCGCAGGCTAACCTCGGGCCGCCAGGCCCGAGGTTAAGGCGCGAAGCGCCGGCCGAAGCCAAAACACCGCAAAGCTGCGCGCTGACGCCGGGCTGTAAGCCCGCCGGCCGCAGGCCGGTGTCCGTGTTTCGGCGCAGGCTAACCTCGGGCCGCACGGTCCGAGGTTAAGGCGCGCAGCGCCGGCCGTAGCCAAAATGCACAAATTTGCATCGGCGCAATGCGCCGATGCAGGGCTTTGCTCCTTGCTTTGCCAGCGCCATACCTCACAGGGGGGTAGACTCGCCACCCTCGCATCCCCCGCCGCCCAGAATGTCCAGCAAGACCCTGAAGCTTCCAGCCAAGCCCGCCCGCCCTGAACCCGAGCCGGGTGCGCCGAAACGCCGGCCGATCCGCGGCGGCAAACCTCTGCCCCGAAGCGCCTCGCGCAAGCCGGCGCCCGCACCCGCGCCTGCCGCAGATCGGGAGAAGCCGGCGCGGATCGGCCGGCGTTTCGGCGCACCCGGCTCGGGTTCAGGGCGGGCG
>DATMWM010000349.1:0-6016 GCA_035562535.1 Rhodocyclaceae bacterium
CAGGCTGCCCGACATGCCCTTGAACATGTCAAGCTCGTAGGCGACCCAGTAGCCGGCGCCGTCCAGGCTCTTGTTCACCCGCTTGTAGACCTCGTCCAGCGGCGCCTTGACCTCGACCACGAACACGCCCGGGGCCTCGGCGCGAGCGAACGACGAAAGCGCCATCGCCGCGACGCAGACCGCGGCCGCAATCACCCTGTTCAGTCTCATGGCTTGATCCCCTGGGTGTGGCGCACGAACTCGTCCAGCTTGGCGCGCGCCTTGCCGCTGGCGATCAGGTCGAGCGCCTGCTCCACGCCCTCGACCAGGCTGGCGGCGCGGCCGCTGACGTAGATGCTCGCCCCGGCGTTCAGCGCCACGATGTCGCGCGCCGCGCCGACCCGGTCTTCCAGCGCGCCGAGCAGCATCGCCTTGGACTCCTCGACGTTGGCCACGCGCAGCGCCCGCGGGTCGTGCACCGGCATGTTGAACTGCTCGGGATGCAGCGTGAATTCGGTGATGCGGCCGTCCTTCAGTTCGCCCACCAGGGTCTGGCCGGAGATCGAAATCTCGTCCAGCCCCTCGACCCCGTAGACCGTCATCGCATGGCGGCTGCCCAGGCGCTGCAGCACCCGCACCTGGATGCCGACCAGGTCCGGATGGAACACGCCCATCACCTGGTGCGGCGCCGAGGCCGGGTTGGTCAGCGGGCCGAGGATGTTGAACAGGGTCCGCACGCCCAGTTCGCGGCGCACCGGCGCGGCGTGCTTCATGGCGCTGTGATGGGACGGGGCGAACATGAAACCCAGGCCGACTTCGTCGATGCAGCGTCCGACCTGCTCCGGGGTCAGCGCGATGTTCGCGCCCAGCGCTTCGAGCACGTCGGCGCTGCCGGACTGGGAGGACACCGCGCGCCCGCCGTGCTTGGCCACCCGCGCACCGGCTGCGGCGGCGACGAAGGCCGCCGCGGTGGAGATGTTGAAGGTGCCCGCCGAGTCCCCGCCGGTGCCGCAGGTGTCGACCAGGTGGGCGTCGTCCGCCACGCGCACCTTGGTGGACAGTTCGCGCATCACCTGGGCCGCGGCGGCGATCTCGCCGATGGTTTCCTTCTTCACCCGCAACCCGACGATGATCGCGGCCATCATCACCGGCGACATCTCGCCGCCCATGATCTGGCGCATCAGGTCGAGCATCTCGTCGTGAAAGATCTCCCGGTGCTCGATGACGCGCACCAGCGCTTCCTGCGGTGTCATTGCTTGCCTCCCTGTAGGAAGTTCCTGAGCAGTTCGTGCCCCGACTGGGTGAGGATCGACTCCGGGTGGAACTGCACGCCCTCGACCGCGAACTGCCGGTGCCTCACGCCCATGATCTCGCCGTCGTCGGCCCAGGCGGTCACTTCCAGGCAATCGGGCAGGGTCTCGCGCTCGATCGCCAGCGAATGATAGCGAGTGGCGGTGAGCGGGTCCGGCAGGCCGCGGAACACGCCAGCACCCGAGTGATGGATCGGCGAGGTCTTGCCGTGCATCAACTGCTTGGCATGGACGATGCGCCCGCCGAAGGCGGCGCCGATGCTCTGGTGCCCCAGGCAAACGCCGAGGATCGGAAACCGGCCGGCGAACTCCTTGATCACCGGCACCGACACGCCCGCCTCGGCCGGCGAGCAAGGTCCCGGCGAGATGACGATGTGATCCGGCTGCATCGCGGCGATCTCGGGCAGCGCGATCTGGTCGTTGCGGAACACCCGCACGTCCTCCCCCAGCTCGCCGAGGTACTGCACCAGGTTGTAGGTGAAGGAGTCGTAGTTGTCGATCATCAGGAGCATGGCGACCTCCTCATTCGAAGCGGGTGTCCAGCCCGCTCTCGGCCATCTCGGCCGCGCGCAGCAGGGCGCGGGCCTTGTTCTGGGTCTCCTGCCACTCGGAATCCGGGTCGGAGTCGGCGACGATGCCGGCGCCGGCCTGGACGTGAATCTGGCCGTCCTTGACCACGGCCGTGCGGATCGCGATCGCCAGGTCCATGTCGCCCTGGAAGCCGAGGTAGCCGACCGCGCCGGCGTAGATGCCGCGCTTGACCGGCTCCAACTCGTCGATGATCTCCATGGCGCGCACCTTCGGCGCACCGCTCACCGTGCCGGCCGGGAAGGTGGCGCGCAGCACGTCCAGCGCGCCCAGCCCGCCCTTCAGCCTGCCCTCGACGTTCGACACGATGTGCATGACATGGGAGTAGCGCTCGACGACGAACCGCTCGGTGACCTTGACCGATCCGGTGTCGGCCACCCGGCCGACGTCGTTGCGGCCGAGGTCGAGCAGCATCAGGTGTTCGGCCCGCTCCTTCTGGTCGGCGAGCAGTTCATCGCCGAGCGCCTCGTCCTCCTCCGGAGTCTGGCCGCGCTTGCGCGTGCCGGCGATCGGCCGCACGGTCACGCACCGTTCCTCGCCGCGTTCCTCCAGGCGCACCAGGATCTCGGGCGAGGCGCCGACGACGTGGAAGTCCTCGAAGTTGAAATAGAACATGTAGGGCGAGGGATTCAGCGTGCGCAGCGCCCGGTACAGCGCCATCGGCGAGGCTGAGTAGGGCTTGGACAGGCGCTGGGAGAGCACCACCTGCATGATGTCTCCATCGACGATGTAGCGCTTGGCGCGGCGCACGGCGTCCTTGAACTGCGCCTCGCCCCAGCCGGAACTGGCCGGCTGCGGCGTGGCCGAGGTGTCCGGCGGCACCGAGACCGGCTCGCGCAGCCGGGCGACCAGTTCCTGCAGGCGCCGGCGCGCCAGCTTGTAGGCGCCGGGCACGCCGGGCTCGGCATACACCACCAGCTTGAGCTTGCCCGAGAGGTTGTCGACGATGGCGATTTCCTCCGAGAGCAGCAGCAGCACGTCCGGCGTGCCAAGCGGGTCGGGCTTGTCGATCTGGCCGAGCTTCGGCTCGATGTAGCGCACCGTGTCGTAGCCGAAGCAGCCGACCAGGCCGCCGCAGAAGCGCGGCAGGCCGGCGACCTTGGGCACCCGGAAACGCGACATGAACTCGGTGACGAAGGCCATCGGGTTGGCGTAGTCGCGCCGGTCGGCGATGCGGTGGCCGGTGAGCGACAGAACCGTGCGCCCGTAGACCGCCACGCGGCTGGGCGAGGCCAGTCCGATGAACGAGTAGCGGCCGAAGCGCTCGCCGCCCTGCACCGATTCGAGCAGGTAGGTGTAGGGCGCGTTGGCCAGCTTGAGATAGATGGAAAGCGGCGTGTCGAGGTCGGCGAAGGTCTCCAGCATCACCGGGATGCGGTTATAGCCCTGCTCGGCCAGCGCGTTGAATTCGGCTTCGGAAATCATGACTCCACCCCATGACGCGGGATTGCAGCGGAACTGCGGGGATGCGCGGGACAGGCCCCGCGCGCGGCGAACGATCCTAGGAGCGCCAGGGGCGCCAACGCCACCAGCCGTGCCGGGGGGCGAAGTTCGTCGCGGAGCGTGCGCTGCGAAGCGGGTGGCGGGTCACGATCGGTTCAGAGGGTGTTGTTCGGCTCCCGGGCCGGCGCCAGCATCCGGGCGGCCTCGTCGAGGCTGGATACTATAGCATCGCACTCCAGGGTGCGCACGTCGGCGCCCTCGTTGTAACCGTAGTCCACGCAGACCACCGGACAGCCGCCCCGCCGGGCGGCCTCGACGTCGTTCAGCGAATCCCCGATCAACAGCGCCTCGGCAGGCGCGACGCCCAGGGTCCGGCATATGTGCAGAAGCTGGGCCGGATGGGGCTTCTTCTCCGGCAGCGTGTCGCCGCTCACTACCACGCTGAAATAGTCGCTCAGGCCAACCCGTTCGAGCAGCGGTTCGGTGAAGGCTGCTGCCTTGTTGGTCACGCAGCCTAGCTTCAGGCCGAGTTCGCGCATCGCCTCCAGGCCCTCGACCACGCCGGGATAGATCACCGTCTCCTGCCCGTTGGTGCGCGCGTAGTGGCGCTTGAAGATCGGCAGCACGCGATCGAGTTCGGCCTCGTCCGGCTCGATGTCGGCATAGAGCTGCCCGGTCAGGCAGCGCTTCACCAGCACCGGGATGCCCTTGCCGACGAAGCTCTTGATCGTGTCGATGCCCAGCGCCGGCCGACCGATCTCGGCGAGCGTGGCGTTGGCTGCCGCCGCCAGGTCGGGGACCGTGTCCAGGAGGGTGCCGTCCAGGTCGATCATGACGGCCTTGATGCCTGCGGGAATGCTCATTCTAGGAACCTCGCGCCGGGGCGCCGCGACGCATCGCGAGCGCCCGGCGCTGCTGCGTGTCAGACCTTGGCCAGTTCGGCGCGCAGGGCGGCGACCACCGAGTCGTAGCGGTGCGGGTCGCTTTCCTTGCCCGCGCCGTAGATCGCGGAGCCGGCCACGAAGGTGTCGGCGCCGGCGCGGGCGATCGCGGCGATGTTGTCCACCTTCACGCCGCCGTCGATCTCGAGCAGGATCTCGCGCCCCGACTTGTCCCGGTAGGCGTCGATCTTGCGGCGCGCCTCGCGCAGCTTCACCAGCGCCTCGCCGATGAACTTCTGCCCGCCGAAGCCCGGGTTCACCGACATCAGCAGCACGATGTCCAGCTTGTCCATGACATGATCCATGTAGGCGAGCGGCGTGGCCGGGTTGAACACCAGACCGGCCTTGCAGCCGGACTCGCGGATCAGCGCCAGCGAACGGTCGACGTGTTCCGAGGCCTCCGGGTGGAAAGTGATCACGTTCGCGCCGGCCTTGGCGAAGTCCGGGATGATGCGATCCACTGGCTTGACCATCAGGTGCACGTCGATGGTCGCCTGGGTCACCGGGCGCAGCGCCTCGCACACCAGCGGCCCGATGGTCAGGTTGGGCACATAGTGGTTGTCCATGACATCGAAATGGATCCAGTCGGCGCCCGAGGCGATGACGTTGACCACTTCCTCGCCGAGCTTGGCGAAGTTGGCCGAGAGGATGCTCGGAGCAATGCGGTACATGGTTTCTCCCGGGGAGGCTGAACCTGCGGATTTTAGTCAGTTTCGACCTGCGGCTCGCATCAGATTTTTTATCGCGGCCTAAGCGCGACTTTGGGGAAGCGGCCAATTTTCGCGCATTCCTTGCCACGCGGCCCGAAATCCGCTGAAATAGCCCGATGGCCGAGAGCAGGAAATACGAAATCGAAGTCGCCGCGGTGACGCAGTACCTGGAAGAACAGTCCGATCCGGCCAGCGGCCGCTACGTGTTCTCCTACACGATCACCATCCGCAACACCGGCACCGTCGCCGCGCAGTTGATCAGCCGTCACTGGATAATCACCGACGCGGAGAGCCACGTGCAGGAGGTGCGCGGCCTGGGCGTGGTCGGCCACCAGCCCTTCCTCAAGCCCGGCGAGAGCTTCGAGTACACCAGTGGCTGCGCGCTCGCCACGCCGGTGGGAACGATGCAGGGCTCCTACCAGATGACCGCCGAGGACGGCACCCAGTTCGACGCGCCGATCGCCGAGTTCACCCTGGCGATGCCGCGGGTCCTTCACTAGCGACCGATATCGTAGATATAGGCGTCCCTGGGCCACTCGAAGTTGGCAGGGATGAGAGCTTCCGCTTCCGGTTGGGCGCGGGAGCCTCTTCGCTCGTAACGCCCGCGCAGGATGATTTCGATGCGCAATTCACGCCCGCCCTGCGCGATAGCGCGTGCCGAGCGGGTCGGTCCCTGGGTAGGCTCGTTTGCAGCCATGATGCGAACCTACTGATAGGTTGCGTTGTGGTCAGGGCCGGCGGATGTTTGCGCATCCGTTCGGCCCGCTTCCCGGCGGATTACCCGCCGCCGGGATCGGTTGAAACGTCATGCGGCCTTGCGCACCGGCGCCCGCCTCACCTTCAGCTCGACCCGCATGCCGGCATGGGCGAGCATGTTCACCAGGGCGTCGAGACTGAATTCACCGATCTTGCCCTTCAGCAGTTGATTCAACCGCGGTTGCGTGATGCCCAGCCGCTTCGCCGCCTGTTGCTGGGTCAGTCCGCCGTCCTTCACGATCTTCTCGACCTGGAGCATCAGCCCGGAGCGCAGCACGAGGTTGTGGGC
>DATMWM010000350.1:0-3353 GCA_035562535.1 Rhodocyclaceae bacterium
ACCGGGGGATTCTGCGAGTAGAGCCCGTCCCAGTAGTGGGCATCGCGCGTGACTGTCTTGCCCTCGACGCAGGTCGGGAAACGGGTCTCGGGAATCACCTGCGCCGGCAGGACCTCCGGCAGGGTTCCCGACGCGGCCACGCCTTCGAGCGAAATCGGCCGCCGCATGCGCCAGCGCGTCTGATCGTACTGTTCGATGTTCTGACCGTTGGGATGCAGGCCGAGGTTCTCGAGCGTCTTGTCCGAGTCGAATACCTCGAAGTTGCCGCTGAATATCTCGATCGCGCCGGCCACCACCCGGCGGTCTGCCCTGGCCACGCCCGGCCAGTCGATCCTGGCGAAATCCGGACACAGGGCCTGCAACAGCCCGGGGAAGCCGAGGTACTCCTGCCTGGCGCCGAGCATGGCCAGGCCGGCGAGCCCGACCGGCCCGGCCATGTCGTATGGGCTGGACCCCGGAAACGCCATGCCCTTCGATTTCAGCGTCAGCAGCGAGGCTACCGCCTGGTTATGGAAAAGCTCGATCGCGTTGGTCGCGCCGAACGCGGTCCAGAGGAAGTCGAGGCGTTCGATGGCCTTGGCGATCGATCCGCATTCCCGGTCGGCGGTGTTCGGCACCAGCCCGTACCAGGCCGCCAGCGCGCAAAGCGCCCCGGCGGATGTGCCGCTGAGGGCGACGATGTCGAAGCTTTGCCCCCTGCCGGAGGTGTCGTCCCACGACTGCTTCGTCCGCAGGATTTCGGTGAGTACCCCCCAGGTGAAGGCGGCGTGCGTGCCGCCGCCTTGACATGCGATCGCAATCCTTTTTTTCGTGCCCATCAGTAACCTCTCGTGGAAGCAGGGGTAGCGCGATAACCCGATGCGACGCGCCGCTCGCCGCGATCGACCGCAGCCGTTTTCCTGGAGCGATCGAGGGCGTCGCGGCGCCCGGTGGCGTTGCAGGTGTCCGAAGCCTGAGCGGACAACGCGCCCGCCCCGGGCTCCGGAACGCCGGTAATCAGGCCTGCGGCTCGGCCGCGGACGCGGAAGCGAGCGCGTCGCGCAGCACCTTCTCGCGGGTGTCGTCGAGGGAGGTATGCAGCACCGTGCCGCCGTGCTGCTTGATCTCGCCCAGCACCTTGTCGGCGGTCATGTCCTGCACCAGGACGAAGAGCGCCGCATCGCCCGGTTTCAGGGCGGCCCCCAGCTCCTTCATGAATTTGTCGTTGATCCCGGCGTCGGTCAGCGCGCCGGCGATCGCACCGCCCGCCGCACCCGCCACGGCCCCCAGGAGCGGATTCAGGAAGATCATCCCGATCAGCAGACCCCAGAAGCTGCCGCCCGCCGCTCCGGACGCGGTGGTGTTCATGAGTTGGTTCAGCTTGACCCGTCCCTTGTCGTCGCGCGTCGCGATGACGAGGTCGTTGAACTTGATTAGGTAGCGCTTCGCCAGGTCGAAGACAAGGCTGCGTACTTCCTCGGCCTTCTGCTCGGAGGGGTAGACGATGGCGATCAGGGTTGACATGGCGTTCTCCTCTTTGGCGGTTGGGGGAAAAACAGGGTGGCTGCAGGTCAGTCGAGCGCGGCCAATCGTAGCACGCGAATCGAGTATTTATCGTGACTGCGCAGCGCCGGGAACCACTCGAACGCGCCCGATCATGACCATGCCCGCCGGCGGCGGGCGCTTCTCCCGTCCATCCACCCCGGGAGACCACCGGCTGCGGCGGGACAGCTACTCGAAGTGCTGGCGCGGCAGCAGGAAGAACCAGGACGCGAGCACGAACGGCGCGGTCAGGGTGGGGATGCCGAACGGCGCCATGGCGACGTTCAGCGCGCCCTGGACGATGACGGTGAACACGGTGCCCACCAGCGCGTAGAGCGCGACGCGCACGCCGGGCTTGTAGAACACGGCGCCGAGCGCGATCGCCGTGAGCACCGGGCTGAAGCCCATCAGCCCGCCGGTGATCAGGTCGCTCTCGGCGCCGAGGATGTGCGCCGTGACGACCGCCACGATCGCGCCGCCGAGGGCGAAGGCCGCGGCGGCGATCGAGTTCACCGCCAGCCCGGCGAGCAGCAGGAGCGCGGCGACGATGCTCGCCTTCAGGAACACCTGGCCGATGCTCTTCAGGATCCCCGTGACGAAGTCGCCGAAGGCGAGCGGGTTGGCCGCCGCCGGGTCGATCGCGGTGACCCCGGCCGCCATCGGCAGCCCGCTGCCCTCGATCGCCGAGAACGCGTAGGTGGCGAGCAGAAACAGCCACGTCGTGAGCACGAACGGCGCAGTCAGCGCGGCCACGCCCCAACTCTTGAACACGTTGGCGACCGCGAGTGTGACCGGGACCGAGACCGCGCCGCCGAGCGCGACGTAGACCCACCACAGCGGCGAGACGCCGAGGAAGGTACCGAACGCGAGCCCGACCAGGTAGGCGTTGTAGCCATAAAGCCCGGCGGCGAGCGCGGAGGCGTCGACGCGCAGCCACTGCGCGGTCAGCGTTCCCGCGATGAGCGCCAGCAGGCCGCCGATCGCCACCTGCGGCATGCCGGCGACGAACGAACCCCAACCGATGGCGAGGAAAAACAGGAGCCCGGACAGCGGGTTGTCCTGGAACATCACCTGGCCGATGCCGCGCAGGTTGTAATCGATGAAGCGAAGAAACTTCGACGAAACGCAGCGGCCTTCCCACCACGCGAGCAGCCCTTTCATTCTCCCCTCCCCGTTCAGCGCCAGAAGAAGGGCGGCGGCAACGCCGCCCCGGTGACCTCTTCGCGCGCGATCGCCCAGAACTCGCGCACCTTGGCCTTGACCTGGGCGGTTTCGCGGCCGAGCACCTTGAAGACCAGGCCGGCGTCGTTTGGCAGTTGGCAGGCACCGAAGGCGAGGCCGCTCGCTTCGTCGACCTCGGCGCCGACGCGGGCGTGCACACGGTCGGCGGCTTCCCTGGGCGTGAGCAGGATCACGTTGCCGAATACGTCGAACGAGCCCATCACGCCGGTCTGCCGCAGCGGGCGCCGCGCCGGGTCGATCACGAGCTTCTCGGTGAAGAGGGTCCGGCCGCCGGGCCGCTCCGCGGCGAGCGCCAGCGACAGCAGCGTGGCGCCGAAGCACTCGTCGGGGTGATGGTGCTTGCGCCCCGGCTGGACGATCTCGGAATACAGCAGCGTCGCCGTCGGCGCGATCGAAATCCGCGTGTCGGACAGGAAGCGCGCGCGCCGGTGCGGAATCGGCGGCTCGGGAAGGAACTCCAGGTAGGCGCCTTCGGCGAGCGCGAGCGATTGCGTCTGCACCGCGCAGTTGGCGTCCATCGAGTGCACCTTGGTCGCCGACTGGGTGGTGACGTGCGCGCGCGCGTCACCACCCAGTCGGCGACCAAGGTG
>DATMWM010000351.1:0-4502 GCA_035562535.1 Rhodocyclaceae bacterium
GTCCACCACCGACTGCCGGAGGCTGCGCGCTGCCTTCGGCGAGGCCGGCCGCCGCGACACGCGGGTGCTGGTGCTGATGGGCGGCAGCGATTTCTGGTGCAACGGCATCCATCTCAACGCCATCGAGGCGGCGTCGAGTCCGGCCGACGAGTCCTGGGCCAACATCGAGGCCATGGACGACCTGTGCCTCGCCATCATTCAGAGCACGAAACTCACCGTGGCGGCCATGCAGGGCAACGGCGGTGCCGGCGGCGTGTTCCTGGCGCTGGCGGCCGACCGCATCTGGGCGCGGCAGGGCGTGGTGCTCAATCCCCATTACAAAGGGATGGGCAACCTCTACGGCTCGGAGTACTGGACCTATCTGCTGCCGCGTCGGGTCGGCGCCGATGCGTCGCGGCAGATCACGCAGAACCGGCTGCCTATCGGCGCGCCCCAGGCCAGGCGGCTGGGACTGATCGACGACTGCTTCGGCCGCGATGGGCCTGCGTTCGCCGCCGAGGTGAGGGCGCGGGCGAAGGAACTGGCGGCCGATCCGTCACTGCCGCAGCGCCTGGAAGAAAAGCGCAGGCAGCGGGAAAGCGACGAGGAAGCGAAGCCTCTGGCCCGCTACCGTGCCGAGGAACTGGAACACATGAAGCTCAACTTCTACGGCTTCGATCCCAGCTACCACGTGGCGCGCTACCACTTCGTGTATCGCGTTCCGCACGCCTGGACGCCGCTGCATCTGGCGCGGCACCGCCAGCGCATGTGGGAGCGGCAGGACGTGTTGAAGACACGCGGCGCGGCCTAGCGCCGCGTCAGGGGCGAGGCTCTCTCAGGCGTCGTCCGGGTTGCCCAGCGGCAGTTCGGCCTGGACCGGCATGATCGCTTCCGGCTCGGTAGTGGCCGGAGCGCCGGGGGGCTGAGGCCGGGTCTGCAGCGTGAAGAAGAACCGGGCCCCCTGGCCCGGGCTGGATTCGGCCCAGATATCGCCGCCGTGGCGGGCGACGATGCGCTTGACGCCGGCCAGGCCGACGCCGAAACCCTCGAACTCCGAGCGCCCGTGCAGCCGCTGGAAAACCCCGAAGAGCTTGGAAGCGTAGGCCATGTCGAAGCCCACGCCGTTGTCGGCGACGCAGAAGACCTCGCCGCGCGCCGTCTGCTCCCGGCCGAAGGACACCTTCACCAGAGCCTGGCGCGAGGAATACTTCACCGCGTTGCCGAGCAGGTTCTCCAGCGCCATGCGCATCAGTTGCGGATCGGCCCGGGCGCGCAGGCCGGGCCGGATGTCGAACTCGATGGCGAGCCCCTTCCAGGATGCCTGAAGCTCGGCGGCCACCTCGCCCGCGAGCGCGCTCAGGTCGACCTCGGTGAGACGCGGTTCCTGGCGGAACAGGCGCGACAGGTGCAGCAGCGCGTCGATCTGTTCGTCCATCCGCTTACCAGCGGCGATCACCCGCCCGAGGTAATCGTCGGCCGAAGCTGGGATCTCGCCGCCCCATTGCTCGCGCAGCAGGTGGGAGAAGCCGGTGATCGCGCGCAGCGGCGAGCGCAGGTCGTGGGACACCGAGTAGGAGAACGACTCCAGTTCCTGCTGGGCCTCGGCCAGGGCCGCGGTGCGCTGGTCCACCAGGTCCTCAAGTTGGTTGCGGTTCTCGATCAGGGCGATCTCCGCGTGCTTCTGCTGGGTGATGTCCTGGAACACCAGCAGCAGCGAGCGTTCTCCGGAGCCGCTGTCGAACGCGGACACGGTCAGCCGCAGCCAGACCACTTCGCCGCCGGTGCGATAGACGTGGTCGGACTCCTGCGGATCGGTGTGTCCCTCGCGTATCCGGTCGTGGGCGCGCCGCGCGATGCCTGCGAGAAACGGCAGAGGCTCCAGGCGGAGCCTATCGAGTTCCACCGGCCCCACCTTCATGATCTGGCATAGCCGCCGGTTGAAGCGCAGCAGGCGGCCGCCCATATCGACCAGCGCGAGGCCGACCGCGGACTGCTCGAACAGGGAGCGGAATTCCGTCTCGCTTGCCGCCAGCGCCTTCATGCGCTCGCGCACCGCCGCGCTCATCAGGTTGAAGTTGTGCGCCAGCGTGGCGATCTCGTCCTCGCCCGAGACCGGGATGACCTGTGCATAGTCGCCGCGCGCCAGGGCCACGCTGGACTGGATGACGCGGTCCAGCCGGCGATAGACCCAGTTGGCGACGATGCCGAGCAGCAGCGCGGTGATCAGCACCGAGATCGCGGTGAGCGCGGCGCCCTGGAACAGCAGTTCGCGCCGCGCGCGCAGCAGGGCCTCGCTCGACATGCCGAACTGAAGCAGCCCCGGTTCGCCGCCCGCGAGCAGCAGCGGCCTGCGGATATTCACGATCTTGCGTTCTATCGCCGCCGACAGGTCGGTATCGGGGTCGGGCAGCCTGGCACCCGGCAGCGCCCCGGCGCCGAGCAGCACGCGGCCGTCGCTGCCGACCACCCGCACATAGCGCACGCCGTGGTGATCCAGGGCGGTGAGTTCGTCGAAGAAGCCCTGGAGGACGGTGAGGTCGCCCTTGCGCGCCGCCGGCGCGATCGCCGCGGTGAGCGTGATCGCCATCTGGTCCTGCGTGGTATCGACCGTGCGCAGCACCGCCTCGTTCATCAGCCTGTAGCCGTTGAACACGATCACGGCCATCACCACCAGTTCGACCAGCAGGCTCCCCAGCAGCATGCGGAAGCGCAGCGAACGCGGCTCCAGCATGACCGCCAGGGCGGATCGGCGCGGCGCGGGCTCGCTGGGTGCTGGTCGGGGCATCGAATCCGCGGCGCTTTGGGCGATCCGGATCGGGGTCGGAGGGAAGGCCGGATTCTATCGGCGCGGCCGGCGCTTGGGTGGCCGAAAAAGACGGAGCCGGCCGCGGTCCGGGCTTCGTCGTAGAATCGGGGCACCGCAACCGGGGAACTTCCATGGAGCGCTTCACCATCTCGCTCGATGCGGCGCTGGCCCGTGCCTTCGACAGCCTGATCCGCGAGCGCGGCTACCGCAACCGCTCGGAGGCGGTGCGCGACCTGCTGCGCCGCCAGCTCGGCGCCCACCAGCTCGAACGCGAGGCGGCGCCGTACTGCATCGCCGCGCTGTCCTATGTGTACAACCATCACGAGCGCGACCTCGCCGAGCGGCTCACCGGGCTGCAGCACGAGCATCACGACCTCACCGTATCCACCATGCACGCCCACCTCGATCACGACAACTGCATCGAAACCGTGATCCTGCGCGGGCCCACCGAGGCGGTGCGGGCCTTCGCCGACGCGATCCAGGCCGAGCGCGGGGTGCGCCACGGCCAGCTCAACCTGGTGCCTGCCGACCTGGATGCGGGCGGCCACGCCCACCACGAGCATTCGCACCTGCCGGGGCACGTGCACAGCCATCCCAAGGCGTAAGCGATCGGGCCGCCGGGGTAGGACGTCTTCCTACGTGGCCGTTCGATGCAGTGCAATAGACAGAAATAAGAGGTATGAGGTAATCTTCATACATCTCAAGCCGGGCCAACCGGCGAGGCGGGGAGGCTGCGATGGCGAAAGCAAGACCGACGTTCCTGTTCCTGCTCACCCTTGCGGCGCTGCCGGCGTCCGGCCACGACCTCTGGTTCGAGCGCGACGGCAAAGGGTATGTGCTGCTCCAGGGCCACCGGCACTCGGCGCACCAGGGCGCCGAAATCGTGCCCTACGAGGCCGCGAACGTGAAGTCGCTGCTGTGCGCGGACGGCGCCGGCGCGGTGCGGGCCGTGGCCGCCGTAACGGCCTACCCGGCCAGGGTCGCAGCCGACTGCGCCGCCGTCGTCGGGATCCTGTCCTCCGGATACTGGACCAAGACCGCCTGGGAAACGAAGAACGTGCCGAAAACCGGCATCTCCGGCGTGGTGAAGAGTTGGCTTTCCGAGGAAACGGTGAAGCGCATCGAGCGCTGGTCGCCGGCGCTGGCCAGGCCGGTGTCCGAGCAGATCGAGATCACGCCGCTCGCGGATCCGCTGAAACTCGCCCCCGGCGACAAGATCGCGGTACGGGTGAGCTTCGCCGGCAAGCCCCGGGCCGGGGTGCCGGTGGCTTACGACGGCGACGTGCGCGGAGCGACCGGCGAGGACGGCAGCGTCTCGATCCGCATCCGCCGCGCCGGCATGCAGATGCTCTCGGCCAGCCTGGAGGAGCCGCTGGCCGACGGCAGGGCCGACACCGTGATCCGTACCGCGGCCCTGGTCTTCGACCTGCCCGAACGATGAGGACCGCGGCATTGATCCTGGCCGCGTTGCTGGCGGCTCCGGCCCTGGCTCACGACGTGAGTCACCGGGTCGGGACGGCGCCGGCGGTGACCGTCGCGCTCGCCTACGCGGACGGCAAGCCCTTCGCTTACGAAACCTACGAGCTTTTTCCCGAAGGCGCCGACGTCCCGGCGCAGGTCGGCCGCACGGACGGGCAGGGCCGGGTGGTGTTCGTACCCGGCGAGCAACGCAAGTGGCGGTTGCGTGCTTTCTCCGGCGACGGTCACGGCACCGATT
>DATMWM010000352.1:0-15538 GCA_035562535.1 Rhodocyclaceae bacterium
GTGCGCGAGAGCTTGATGATCGCCAGCGAAAGGTTGTCGCCCTGTCCCGCCGCCCGATCGCGGGCCCGCTGGATCAGGATCTCGGCCGATTCCCTGGGATTGTAGGCGGCCAGGACCCCGCCGATTTCCTCTTCGCTGAAATAGGCCCACAAGCCGTCCGAGCACAGCAGGAACGTGTCCTCGGCCGTGAGCGGCGAGGTTGTTCCGACATCGACCCGCGGATCCGTGTCGGCGCCCAGGCAGTGCATCAGGACGCTGCGATGCGGATGGTTCAGCGCCTGGAACTCGCTGATCCGGCCCTGGCGCACCATTTCCGCCACCAGGGAATGATCCGGCGTGCGCGCGACCAGGGATTCGCCGCGGAAGTGGTAGGCGCGCGAATCGCCGCAATGCGCCCAGTCCACCCGGTCCGGCTGGAGCAGGAGGACCACCGCCGTGCTGTGCGGGTCCTGGTCGCTGGTGAAGCGGGACAGCTTGATCGCGACATGAGCCTCGGCCATGACCGAGCGCAGGAACGGCTGCGCGCTGCCCGGATCAGGGGCGAACTCGGAGAACAGTTGCTGCGCGGTATGCACCACCTGCTCGGCGGCCATCGTTCCCCCGGAGTGCCCGCCCATCCCGTCGGCCAGAACGGCCATAACGGTCCCGCGGCGGCGCGCGTGCGGAAGCAGGGTGATCCGGTCCTGCTGTTCGACGCGGTCGCCGATGTGCTGGGCAACGCAGGTGTCGATTCTTATCGGCATGGCGGCGAGGTGCGAGTTGCGGGGCAATCTAGCATGGCCCCGGCGGGGCCACCTGGAACTGGTTCACGGAGGATCGAGGTCCGCACCACCGGACGCGCCGCAGCGATCAGGACGTGTGTCCGACCGCATCCCCGGCCTGCGCCCGCCTGGCGCGGCGCACCCGCAGGCAGGCCGCCACGATCTGCCTGGCTTCCTCTGGAGACAGGTCCGGGAATGCGTCGCGCAGGGCGTGGTAGGCCAGGTGATCGAGCGGAAGATCCGATCCCCAGGTCGAACCGGCCGCGAAAAAGGGGCCGACGATCCCGCAGGCCTGGTCGAATATCGCCCGCAGCCTGGCGTTGTCCCGCCTGTCCGGCCGCTCCCGGCCATCCGCGTCGATGTAGGTCCGGTCTTGCATGGCGCCCCCTCCTGTCATCCGCGCACTACGGCGGCGGCATGGCAAAGTTGAACGCGCAGGCGTGGCGCCGGTCACGGCGGGAAGGCGATCGGGGCGGGGCAGCTATGCGCCTTCGAATCGGCGGTCGATCAGCTCGATCCAGTGCCTCACCGGCAGCGCCGTGCCCGCCTGCAGGTGGGCTAGGCAGCCGATGTTGGCCGTGGCCACGATCTGGGGCATGCCGGCGGACAGCGCCGCCAGCTTGTTGTCCCGCAACTGCCCCGCGAGTTCAGGTTGGAGGATCGAGTAGGTGCCCGCCGAGCCGCAGCACAGGTGGCTGTCGGCCACTGCGGTCAGCTCGAAACCGGCCGCCCGCAGCAGGTCTTCGGCCACCCCGCGCACCTTCTGCCCGTGCTGCAGCGTGCACGGCGGATGGTAGGCGACCCGTGCGGGCCGGGCCGGCGCGGCCTTGCGCAGGAGTTCGGCAAGCGCCTCCTTCTCCGCCGCCACCACCTCGCTGAGGTCCCGGGTCAGCGCCGCGATGCGCCGCGCCTTCTCGGCGTACTTCGGGTCGCCCGCCAGGAGGTGGTCGTACTCGCGCACGAACACCCCGCATCCGGAGGCGGTCATGACGATCGCCTCGACGCCCTGCTCGACCGCAGGCCACCACGCGTCGATCAGGGCGCGCGCATCCCGGCGCCCGCCGTCCTGGTCGTTCAGGTGGAAGCGCACCGCGCCGCAGCAGCCGGCCTTCGGCGCCTCGACCAGGGTGATGCCCAGCCGGTCCAGCACTCGCGCCGCGGCGGCATTGATGTCCGGGGCCATCGAAGGCTGGACGCAGCCGGCCAGCGCCAGCATGCGGCGGTTGTGACGCGGGCGCGGCCAGCCGCGGCCGGGCGACGCGGCGGGGACCTTGGCCGCCAGGGTCGCGGGCAGCACCGGCCTGAACGCCTGCCCGAGCTTGAGCGCCGGACCGAACACCCAGGGTCGCGGCAGCGCCGCCTTGAGCGCCAGGCGGGTGAGCGAATCCGCGGTGCCGCGCTCGACGCGCGTCTCGACCACCGCCCGGCCGATGTCGAGCAGCCGGCCGTATTGCACGCCCGAGGGACAGGTGGTCTCGCAGGAGCGGCAGGTAAGGCAGCGGTCCAGGTGCAGCAGGGTCTTGGAGGAGGCCACCTCGCCTTCCAGCACCTGCTTGATCAGGTAGATCCGCCCGCGCGGGCTGTCCAGTTCGTCGCCGAGAAGCTGGAAGGTCGGGCAGGTGGCGGTGCAGAAGCCGCAATGCACGCACTTGCGCAGGATCGCGTCGGCCTCGCGGCCTTCCGGCGTGTTCTTGATGAAATCGGCAAGGTTGGTCTGCATTCGGGTATGCCGTGTTGGTTCATTCCCCGCATCGCGGCGGGACGGGAATGCGGAGCTAGAAGTCGGGGTACATCCGACCGCGGTTCAGGATCCCGGCCGGGTCGAAGGATTGCTTCAGTCCGCGGTGCAGTTTCATCAGCGGCGCCGGCAGCGGATGGAAGACGTCCTGGCGCGGATCGCCGCCGCGGAACAGCGTCGCATGCCCGCCGGCGGCCCGGGCGGCCTCGCGCACCACGAAGGGCTCCGCGTCGGTCTTCAGCCAGCGCAGCGCGCCGCCCCACTCGATCAGCTGCACGCCCGGCACCGCCAGCGGCGGCGCGACCGACGGCACCGACACGCGCCAAAGCGCGCCACCGTCGCGGAAGATCGCCGGACGGTGGTCACGCAGTCCGGCCCAGAACGCCTCGCCGCCGGAGAAAACCTCGCCGCCGATCTGCTGCCGCGCCGAGCCCACCGCGGCTTCGGCGCCGGACAGGCGCACCATCAGCTCGTCGTTGTGCCAGTACGTGGCGGATACCGGCAGCGGCCGGCCCGACCACTGGTTCATGGATTCGAGCGCGCGCTCCTGCGGCATCTCCATCAGCAGCGTGAGTTCCGCCTGCGGCCGCGGCAGGACCTTGAGCGAGACTTCATGGATCAGACCGAGCGTGCCCATCGCGCCGGCCATCAGCCGCGACACGTCGTAGCCGGCCACGTTCTTCATCACCTGGCCGCCAAAGGCGAGCGCCTGGCCGCGGCCGTCGATCAGCTTCACGCCGAGGACGAAGTCGCGCAGCGCCCCGGCGCTGGCGCGCCGCGGTCCCGACAAGCCGGACGCCACGCAGCCGCCCACCGTGGTGCCCTCGCCGAAGTGCGGCGGCTCGAACGCGAGCATCTGGCCGCGCTGCGCCAGCGTGGCCTCCAGCTCCGCGAGCGGGGTGCCACAGCGCGCGGTGACCACAAGTTCGGTCGGTTCGTAGGCGACGATGCCGGCGTGTTCCCGGGTGTCCAGGATTTCGCCCTCGACCCGCTCGCCGTAGAAGTCCTTGGTGCCCGCACCGCGCAGGCGCAGCGGTGCGCCGCGCGCCACCGCCTCGCGGACGGTCTCGGAAAACCGCTCGATCATTTCGGGTCTCCGCCGGCGCCGGCCGGCCGCGCCCCGATCAACACGTTCAGCGCCATGGCCGATCAGAACCGTTCGAGGTCGGGAAACTTGAGCTGGCCGCGATGCACGTGCATGCGGCCGTATTCGGCGCAGCGGTGCAGCGTCGGCACTGCCTTGCCCGGGTTGAGCAGCCCGGCCGGATCGAAGACCTCCTTGATCCGGTGGAAGGACTCCAGTTCCGGCGCGGCGAACTGCACGCACATCTGGTCGATCTTCTCGACGCCCACGCCATGCTCGCCGGTGATCGAGCCGCCGAAGTGCACCGACAGTTCCAGGATCTCGGCGCCGAAGTGCTCTGCGCGCTCCAGTTCGCCCGGCTGGTTGGCATCGTAGAGGATCAGCGGATGCAGGTTGCCGTCGCCGGCGTGGAAGACGTTGGCGCAGCGCAGGCCGTACTTCTGCTCCAGGCCGGCGATCGCCTGCAGCATTTCGCCCAGCCGCTTGCGCGGGATCGTGCCGTCCATGCAGTAATAGTCGGGCGAGATGCGGCCGGCGGCCGGAAAGGCGTTCTTGCGGCCGGACCAGAAGCGCAGCCTTTCGGCCTCGTCGCGCGAGACGCGCACCTCGGTGGCACCGCTGGCCGCGATCACCTGGCGCATCCGCCCGATCTCCTCCTCGACCTCCTCGGGCGTGCCGTCCGACTCGCAGAGCAGGATCGCCTGCGCGTCCAGCGGATAGCCGGCGTTCACGAAGGGCTCGACCGCGCGGATCGCCGGCTGGTCCATCATCTCCAGCCCGGCCGGGATGATGCCGGCCGCGATGATGCTGGCCACCGCGTCGCCGGCCTTGGCCACGTCGTCGAAAGCCGCCAGCACGCAGCGCGCGAGTTGCGGCTTGGGCGTCAGCCTGACCGTGATCTCGGTGGTCACGGCCAGCATGCCTTCCGATCCGATCGCCAGCGCCAGCAGGTCGTAGCCCGGGGCGTCCAGCGCGTGGCCGCCGAACTCGACGATCTCGCCGTCGATGGTCACGGCCCGCACCCGCATCACGTTGTGCACGGTCAGCCCGTACTTCAGGCAATGCACGCCGCCGGCGTTCTCGGCCACGTTGCCGCCGATCGAACAGGCGATCTGCGACGACGGGTCCGGCGCGTAATAGAGCCCAAAAGGCGCGGCCGCCTCGGAGATGGCGAGGTTGCGCACGCCCGGTTGCACGACCGCGACGCGCGCCGCCGGATCGAGCTTGAGGATGCGCTTGAAGCGCGCCATGGACAGCAGCAGCCCGAAACGATGCGGCAGCGCCCCGCCGGAAAGCGAGGTGCCCGCCCCGCGCGCCACCACCGGCATGCCCAGCGACCTGCAGGCCTTCAGGATGGCAATCACCTGGGCTTCGGTGTCGGGCAGCGCCACGGCCATCGGCACCTCGCGGTAGGCGGTCAGCCCGTCGCACTCGTAGGGCCGCAGGTCCTCGGCCTCGTGCAGCAGCGCGCCCGGCGGCAGCAGGCGCGCCAGTTCCGCGATCGCCCGCTTGCGATCGACCTTGGCGAACTGCTTGCGCTCCTCGTCCGTCAGATTGCCCATGTGCGCCTCCAGAGGCAGAGATGCTAAGTCAGAGCGGCGGGAGTGGCAACTTCAGGGATCGATCAGGATCGCCCGGAAGTCGTTGACGTTCGTCCGGGTCGGCCCGGTGACCACCAGGTCGCCGATGGCGGAGAAGAAGCCGTAGGCGTCGTTGCGCGCCAGGCTGTCCGCGCCGGACACGCCTGCCGCAGCCGCCCGCACCAGGCTGTCAGGCCGCAGCAGCGCGCCGCAGTTGTCCTCCGAGCCGTCGATGCCGTCGGTATCGCAGGCGATGGCGCGGATGCCCGGCGCGCCGTCCAGGGCCAGGGCCAGCGCCAGCAGGAACTCCGCGTTTCGCCCGCCGCGGCCGGGCCCGCGCACGGTCACGGTCGTCTCGCCCCCGGAGATCAGCACGCAGGGCGGGCGCGCCGGCACGCCGTGGCGGGCGCAGGACATCGCCATCGCGGCCATCGCCCTGGCCACCTCGCGCGACTCGCCCTCGATCGCGTCGCCGAGCACCAGCGGTGTCACGCCCGCGCGCCGCGCCGCCTCGGCCGCGGCGGCGAGCGCGTCGAAGGCCGCGGCGACGACGCGCATCTCGCAGCCGGCCAGCCGGGAATCGCCCGGCTTGGGCGTTTCCGACTCCGGCGAGGCGAGCCAGGCGGCGACCGCCGGCGGCGTCTCGATGCCGCGCCGCGCGAGTATCCCGGCAGCGTCCTGCCGGGTGGTCGGGTCGGCCACCGTCGGGCCCGAGGCGATCGCGGAGGCGTCGTCGCCGGGTATGTCCGAGATCGCCAGCGTGACCACCCGTGCCGGGTGGGCGGCCAGCGCCAGCCGCCCGCCCTTGAACGCGGAGAGGTGCTTGCGCACGCAGTTGATCTCGCGGATCGGCGCCCCGCTGTTCAGCAGCGCCCGCGTGATCCGCTGCTTGTCCTCCAGCGTCAGGCCGGGCGCCGGCAGAGCGGTCAGCGCCGAACCGCCGCCCGACATCAGTGCCAGAACGAGATCGGCCGGCGTCAGGCCGCGCACCAGACCGAGCATGCGCGCCGCCGCCGCGCGTCCCGCCGCGTCCGGCACCGGGTGCCCGGCCTCGACCGCCTCGACATGACGGCAGGGCAGGCCGTGGCCGTAGCGGGTGATCACGAGGCCGGACAGCGGGCCCGGCCAGGCCGCTTCGACCGCGCGCGCCATGGCCGCCGCGGCCTTGCCGGCCCCCACGACGACCGTGCGTCCGGCCGGCGGTTCGGGCAGCCGCGGCGCAACGCAGTGCGCGGGGTCGACCGCCGCCACCGCCGCGCGAAACATCTCGCCGAGCAGCGCTTCCGCGTCGCCGCTCACCCCGCGCTCCTTGAGGGCCGGGGCGCCACCGGGCAGCCGCAATCGGGCCGGCCGGTTGCAATTCCCGCCGGTCCGATGTAATGATGCCCCCTACAGGAGGGGGGACAATGAACTACATTGCACCGCAGCAAGGCGGCGGCGCGCCCGTGCGCGTGCCTGCCGCGGCGTTCTTCGAGGACGCCTACCAGCGGGTCGAACCGTTTTTCGAAACCAAGCATTCGTGGACCGGCGTGCCGATGGAATTCTTCGCCTTCCGCGTGCTGCGCGAGGCCTATCCGAGTCTGCCAGCGATCGACCTGCATGAATTCGTCGTGGCCTCCGCCCGCGTGTTCCGGCGCCGGCACGGTTCGCGGCTCGCGTCCTAGGACCGGTCGGGCTGGTCGTCGGGCGGCGGCAGTTCGAATGCCGCCATCGCCTCCAGGGCCTTGACCATGGCCGAGTGGTCCCAGCGCAGTCCGCCGCGGGCCACGCAGGCGTTGAACAGTTCCTGGGCGGTGGCGGTGTTCGGCAGGCTCACGCCGATTTCCCGCGCGACCGACAGGGCGATCGCCAGATCCTTCTGGTGCAGGCCGATGCGGAAGCCCGGCTCGAAGGTGCGCCGGATCATGCGCTCGCCATGCACCTCGAGGATGCGCGAGCCGGCGAAGCCGCCGAGCAGCGCCTGACGCACGCGCGCCGGGTCGGCGCCGGCCTTGGCGGCGAAGACCAGCGCCTCGGCCACCGCCTCGATGTTCAGGGCGACGACGATGTTGTTGGCGAGCTTGGTCACCTGACCGGTGCCGTTCGGGCCGATGTGGGTGACGCTCTTGCCCATCGTCCCGAACAGCGGTTTCACCCGCTCGAAGGCGCCGGCCGGGCCGCCGACCATGATGGTCAGCGCGGCGTTCTTCGCCCCGACCTCGCCGCCGGACACCGGCGCGTCCAGGTATTCGCAGTTGTGGGCGGCGATGCGCCTGGCGAACTCGCGCGTGGCCACCGGCGAGATGGTGCTCATGTCTACCACCACCTTGCCGCCGGTGAGCCCCTGCTCGACGCCCTGCTCGCCGAACAGCACCTTCTCCACGTCCGGCGTGTCCGGGACCATGGTGAAGATGACGTCGGCGTGGCGGGCGAACTCCGCCGGCACGGCGCAGGCCACACCGCCGGCCGCGGTCAGCTCGTTCGGCACGCCGCTGCGGCTCATCAGGTGCACCTGGTGCCCGGCGGCGAGCAGATGGCCTGCCATGGGCCGACCCATGATGCCCAGCCCGATGAATCCAAGTTTCATATCGTGCTCCTCGATGGGTTTGTACCTCGAAACGGCTGCGGCTGGCCGCGGTCGGGTCCGCCCGCGTCCAGCCACGACCGGGCCCAGCCCAGGCCGGCATCCGTCCCGGCCAAGGGGCGATATTCGCAGCCGACCCACCCTTGATAGCCGATGCGGTCCAGGTGCGCCAGCAGGAACGGAAAGTTGATCTCGCCCGTGCCCGGCTCGTGGCGGCCGGGATTGTCCGCCAGCTGGATGTGCCCGATCCGGCCCAGATTCGCTTCAAGCGTGCGGGCCAAGTCGCCCTCCATGACCTGGGCATGGTAGATGTCGTACTGCAGCCGCAGGTTCGCGCCGCCCGCCCGGTCGAGCAGCTCCAGCGCCTGGGCAGTCCTGCTCACCAGGAAGCCGGGGATGTCCCGCGTGTTGATCGGCTCGACCAGCAGATGCAAGCCCGCCCGCTCCAGGCGTGCCGCGGCGAGGCGCAGGTTGTCCAGCAGCGTCTCGCGCGCCTGCGCCTCGGGCACGCCCGCTGGCGGAATGCCGGCGAGGCAGTTCAGCCGGGTGCAGCCTAACCGCCGCGCGTAATCGACCGCCTGTTCCACACCGTCGCGGAACTTGGCGGTCCGCCCCGGATGGCAGGCGATCCCGCGCTCGCCGGCCTCCCAGTCGCCGGCCGGCAGGTTGAACAGCACGATCTCGGTGCGCGCATCGCGGGCAAGCCGCGCCAGCTCTTCGGCCGGCCAGGCGTAGGGGAAGTGGAACTCCACGCCGCGGAACCCCGACCGCCCGGCGGCAGCGAAGCGCTCGACGAACGGCAGTTCGCCGTAGAGGAAGGACAGGTTCGCCGCCAGCCTGGGCATGGTTCAGGCCGCAGGGCGCAGCCTGGCCACCGGCTGCTCGCGGATCGGCAGGTTCGCGGCCAGCGCGACCACGCCGAGCGCGATCGAGATGCCCCACACAAGGTCGTAGGAGCCGGTCTTGTCGAACAGGACGCCGCCCAGCCAGGACCCGAGGAAGGCGCCGACCTGGTGGGCCAGGAAGACGAACCCCGACAGCATGGACAGGTGGCGCACGCCGAACAGGGTGGCCACCGTCCCGTTGGTGAGCGGCACCGTGGACAGCCAAAGGAAGCCCATCGCCGCGGCGAACAGGTAGGTGCTCGCCGGCGTGATCGGCAGGAGCAGGTAGAGCACGATCACCACGCTGCGCAGGCCGTAGATCGCGCCGAGCAGCGGCGGCTTGCGCAGGATGCCGCCCAGATAACCGGCCAGGTAGCTGCCGAAGATGTTGAACAGGCCGATCAGCGCCAGCGCGGTGGCGCCGACCTTGGCCGACAGGCCAGCGTCGAGCAGGAACACCGGCAGATGGATGGCGATGAAGATCACCTGGAAGCCGCAGACGAAGAAGCCGAAGGACAGCAGCCAGAAGTCCCGGGTGCGCAACGCCTCCGCGAGCGCCTCGCGGGCGCTGGTGCTTGCGCCGTGCGCCGATGCCGGTGCTCCCTTCTCCGCCAGCGCCAGGGAGAAGGGCAGGATGAGCAGGATGGTTCCGCCGAGCGCGAGCAGCGCGCCGTGCCAGCCGAGCGCCGAGATCAGCCCCTCGGAGACCGGCAGCAGTGCGAACTGGCCGAAGCTGCCGGCCGCACCGGCGATGCCGAAGGCCAGGCTGCGCTTTTCAGGCGGATAGGCGCGGCCGACCACGCCCGAGACCACGCTGAAGGTGAGGCAGGAAAGCGCAATGCCGATCACCACGCCGCTGCCCAGGCTCAAGGCCAGCGGGGTCGTGGCGTGCGCCATCGCGTACAGGCCGATCGCGTAGAGCACCGCCCCGGCGGCCACCGTCCTGCCCGGTCCGTGCCGGTCGGCGAACGCGCCCACGAAGGGCTGGCTCAGGCCCCAGACCAGGTTCTGCAGCGCCAGCGCGAAAGCGAAGGACTCGCGGTTCCAGCCCAGGTCCAGGCTCATCGGGCCGAGGAACAGCCCGAAGCCGTGCCGCACCCCGAGCGCCAGGGTCAGGACCATGCTGGCGCCGACCAGCACGATCGCGGGTTTGCGCCAGTCAGCGGTCACGCTCGTTCCTCGGCTCGATCTCCCATGGGCAGGCGGCGATGATAGCCCGGCGTGCCCCGCCCGGGCTATTCGAGCGCATAGCGCTTGAGCTTGCGCCACAGCGTCACCCGGTCGATGCCCAGGCGCTGCGCGGCCGCCTGCTGGTTGCCGCCCAGTTCGTCGAGCACCCAGCGGATGTAGTTGCGCTCCATCTCCTCGAGCGTCAGGATCGTGCCGTCCCTGCCGCGCGGCGCCGGTGCCCCCGCGCCGCGCACCTCCTCGGGCAGATGGGCGGCCTCGATGCGGCCACTGGTGGCGACCGCCACGCCGCGCTCGATCAGGTTCTCCAGTTCGCGCACGTTGCCCGGAAAGTCGTAGGCCATCAGCAGGTCGAGCGCCTCCGGCGCCACCGCCTCCACCTCCTTGCCCATCAGCGCCGAATACCGGTGCAGGAAGCTCGCGCACAGCAGCGGGATGTCCGCCTTGCGCGCCGCCAGGGCGGGCAGTTTCAGGGTGACCACGTTCAGCCGGAAGTAGAGGTCCTGGCGGAATACCCCGTCTTTGACCGCTTGCTGCGGGTCGCGGTTGGTGGCGGCCACGAAGCGCACGTCCGCCGGCACCGGCGCCGACGCGCCGAGCCGCAGGAATTCCCGCTCCTGCAGCAGCCGCAGCAGCTTCACCTGCATGGCCGGCGTCATCTCGGTGACCTCGTCCAGGAACAGCGTGCCGCCCTGGGCCGCCTCGACCAGCCCGGTCTTCTGGCCGGTGGCACCGGTATAGGCGCCCTTCTCGTGGCCGAACAGCTCGTTGGCCAGCAGATCCTCGCTGAAGGCACCGCAGTTGATCGCCACGAACGGGCCCCGGGCGCGCCGGCTGGCGTCGTGCACGTGGCGCGCCAGCAGTTCCTTGCCGGTGCCGGTGTCGCCCACGACCAGCACGTTGCAGTCGGTCGGGGCGACCTGCCGCGCGGTGTCCAGCAGGCGCAGCATGGTTTCGTCCTGGGTCACGATGCGCCCGCGCCCCTCCAGCGAGTCCAGGCGGCTTCGGAGATCCCGGTTCTCGCGGCGCAGCCGGGACTTCTCCACCGCTTCGGCCACCACCTTGCGCACCTCGTCCAGCCGGAACGGCTTGACGATGTAATAGAAGGCGCCTTCGCGCATCGCCTCCACCGCGGACTCGGGCGTGGCGAAGCCGGTGATCACGATCACCTCGGCGTCGACGCCGCGCTCCCGGCAGTGGCGCAGCACCTGCATGCCGTCGACCTGCTCCATGCGCAGATCGGTGAGCACCGCGTCGAAGGACTGCTCGTCCAGCATCTCCAGCGCGCGGGCGCCGCTCGACGTCGCGGTCACATCGTAGCCGGCCTTGCCGAGCACGTGCTTGAGGTTCGCCAGCGCGATGCGCTCGTCATCGACCACGAGCAGCCGGCCGCTCACTTCGCCGCCTCCTCGACCGGCGCGCCGGCCGGCAGGCGCAGGGTGAAGCGGGTTCCCTGCCCCGGCGGGCATTCCGCGGCGATCGACCCGCCGTGCTCGCTGACGATCTGGTGCACCACGAACAGGCCCAGGCCGGTGCCCTTGCCCACGTCCTTGGTGGAGAAGAACGGGTCGAAGATGCGCGGCAGGGCCGCGGCGGGGATGCCGCTGCCGGTGTCGCGCACCTCGATCTCCACGAGCGGCCGGCCGACGATCGCGCCGCGCGGCGGGCGCCGTCCCGACTGCGCCGCTTCGGGCGCGGCGTTCGAGGCCCGGACGGTGAGCTCGCCGCCGGCAGGCATCGCTTCCACCGCGTTGCGGAACAGGTTCAGGAAGACCTGCTGCAGGCGGGGCCGGTCTGCATCCACGGTGATGTCCGCGGGCACCTCCAGCGCGATCCGCACGCTGTCCGGCACCTGGCCGGCGAACAACCTCAGCGTGTCCTGCAGCAGCGGCTGCAGCGGCACCGACTCGCGGCGGAACGCCCGCTCCGGCGCGAAATCGAGGAGGGCGCGGACGATCTGGCGCGCGCGGTCGGTCTCGCTGTCGATCTGTTCCACGAGTTCGCGCTGGTAGTCCGGTTCCGCCTGGCCGAGTTCCTCCGCGAGGATCTGGGTGGAGGTGGAGATGTTCGACAGCGGGTTGTTCAACTCGTGCGCCACCCCCGAGAGCATGGTGCCGAGCGAGGCCAGCTTCTCGGAGCGCACCATCTCCCGCTGGCGCGCGTCCAGCTCCTCGAGCATGCGGTTGAAGGCGGCGGTCAGCGAGCGGATCTCCCGGTCCGAGGAGCCCAGGTCGATCGCCCGGATCTCCCCGCGGGCCACCGCCTGCATCTTCTCCTCCATCACCCTGAGCGGCTGCGCCACCTGGCGCGAAAGCAGCTTGCCCGCCCCGAACAGGATGAGCCCGAGCAGGCCGACCGAGGCCACCAGACTCAGCCGGTGATGGCGCAGCGCGCGCCCCACCTCCGCCTCGGCGGCCGCGGCCATCTGCTCGGCCTCGGCGAAGATCCCGGAGCGGGACTCCTGCACCGTCTCCTCCAGCGACTTGGCCTTGGCGGCGCGGGTGCGCAGCGCCTGCCAATACTCGCCGAGCAGCTTGTCGTGCTCGCCCATCGAGGCGCGCAGCGCGTCCACCCGCTGGCCGGACGCCATGCGCACGAAATCGTCGCGGCGCTCGTCCAGCAGGGCGGCCGCCCGATCGAGCTGCTGGTCCGCCTCCTGGTAGTCGGCCTGCTTGCGGTTGAGCGCGAGGTTCTTCTCCAGGTTGCGGATGTCCTGGACAAGGTCGAGGAACTGGGTCGTGCTCCGCCGGGTCTCGATCGCACGGTCGATCTTGTCGAGCTGGACGAAGCCGAACAGCGCCAGCCCCGCCAGGAGCGCGACGACGAACAGGTAGCCGATCAGGATCTTCGAGCGAAGCGATCCCACGCTCAAAACCTCAGCGCACGGAATGTTGCATCATGCAACAAACCCGCCGAGAAGTGCAACAGTCCCGATCGTGGCACTTTTTCTTTCAATAACATTGCTCTACGGAGCTTACGTGGGGTGCGGTGGCATCGCCGCTGCAAACTGCAACACGACCTCGGGGAGCCCGCCCTGACTCGGTCCGGCCAGTTTCCATACGCATCAGGCCCTTAGCGTTCGCCGAAATGCTGGCACGATGGATGCTAGCTTTTACCTAGAAAGTTTCGGACCAGGGCAAGGGGCAGCGTGCTGCCGACGTAACGAAAGGAGAGAGAGCAGACGTTATTGCGCGGCTTGGCAAGCAACGGTCAAGGAGTCTGCTCATCATGGCCCCTCGCAAGAGGGGCATTTTTTTACCGCAGGAATCCTGCCCGGCAGCGCCGGGCCTGACACGATGAAATGCGAAAACGAGCTGGCGTACCGCCTTAACTTCAGCGGTTCGCCGGCGCTGACCATCGGGGTCGAACTGGAACTGCAGTTGCTCGATCGCGAGGACTGTCGGCTCACCCCGATGGCGCCCGCGCTTCTCGATGCGCTGGCGCAGTCGCCCTGGCGCGAGCGGATCCGTCCGGAAATCTCGCGCACCATGGTCGAGCTGTGCACCGGCACCCACGCGGACCACGGCACGCTGCGCGCCGAACTGTCGGAACTGCGTACCGTGCTGACCGCCGCAGCGGAGGACATGGACATCCTGGTCGCCGGCGGCGGCGCCCATCCCTTCCAGCGCACTCCGGAAACCGGCATGCTGGACGACGCCCGCTACCGCCGCCTGGCGGCCAGCCACGGCCATCACGCCCGGCAGCTCACCCTGTTCGGCCTGCACTTCCACCTCGGCTGCCCGGACGGCGACACCGCGATCTACCTGACTCACAGGCTGGGCCGCTTCGTCCCGCACTTCATCGCCCTGGCGGCCGCCTCGCCCTTCTGGCGCGGCGAGGACACGGGCTTCGCCTGCGCCCGCCTCAGCTCGGTCTGCGCGGTGCCGCTCACCGGCCACCTGCCCTGCGTGAAGGACTGGCGGGAGTTCGGCCGCTACTTCGACCGCATGCGCAGTTTCGGCATCGTCGAGAGCATGCAGGATTTCTACTGGGACATCCGCCCCCGGCCGGAGCTCGGCACGGTCGAGGTCCGGGTCTGCGACACCCCGCTGGAGCTGGAGCGGGCCTGCGACCTGGCGGTGCTGGGCCAGATGCTCGCCGACTACCTGCTGACCGAGGACGTGGCCAGCCCGACCGCCGACGACTACGCCACCTACCCGGTCAACCGCTACAACGCCTGCCGTCACGGTCTGGCCGGGGAGTTCATCGACCCGAGCAGCGGCCGCAGGACATCCCTGCGGCACGACCTGCTGCAGACGCTCGAAAGGCTCTCGCGCCACGCCCATCGCTGGCACGCGCTGGAAGCGCTCGAGCGCATCGAGCGCGCGGCCGAATCCGGCCGCTCCGATGCCGACGACCTGCGCGACCAGCATGCCGCGCACGGCGCGCTCGAACGGGTGGCGCGGTTCCAGGCCGAGCGCTGGCTGGAGAGCTGAGGCAGCGAATTGGCGGATCGCCGGGCTGCAATTTCGGCCGCAGCGGCGGTGCTGCTGAGTGCCTGCGCCGGCCTGTCCACCGGACCGGCACCCTCACCTGCCCCGACGGCCGTCCCCGAGCCGAAGCCCGAGCCGCGCCCGCCTGCTCCCGCCGCGGCGACCGCCGACCCCTCCGCGCCGGCGACCCCGGGCGCGCAGTCCGGCCCGCCGCGCGGCGCGAAACCGGACGCGATCGTGGTGTTCCCCGGCGAGTCCGATCAGCCGGATGCGCGATCGGAGGCCGCGTTGCAGGAACTTGCGCGCCGCTTCGGCCAGACGCCGCACGCCTGGATCCTGCTCGTGGCTTATGCCGAAACCAAGGGCAGCCGCGAGTACAGCATCGCCAGGGCCGAGCGCCGCGGCAAGCTGGTCGAGAACCGCCTGATCGCGCTCGGCATCTCGGAAAAACGCATTCGCGCGATCAGCTACGGCGAGGAAGGAACCGCGCAGGCGACGCGCCGCGTGGTCGAGGCCTATCTGCAACAGCACCGCGAGCCTTGAGCGGCACCCGGCCGATGCAGAACCGGAGAACGACGTGACAGGCGAAAGTGCGTTAGACTTCACTAATACACCCGGCGCAAAGTCCTCTCCCGCCGGAGATTTCGATGACACCCGCTCGTTCCCCCTGGCTGCTTCGACTGTTCCCCTTCCTCCGCTGGTGGCCGCGGGTGGACCGCGGCACGCTCAAGGCCGACCTGATCGCCGGCGCCATCGGCGCCGTGCTGGTGCTGCCCCAGGGCGTGGCCTTCGCCACCCTGGCCGGCATGCCGCCGGAGTACGGCCTGTACGCGGCGATGCTGCCCGCGGTGATCGCCGCGCTGTGGGGATCGAGCTGGCACCTGGTGTCCGGACCGACCAACGCGATCTCGCTGGTGGTGCTCTCCTCGATCTCGGTGCTGGCCGAGCCGGGGAGCGGCCAGTACATCGCGCTGGTGCTCACGCTGACCTTCATGGTCGGCGTCATGCAGCTCGCCATGGGGCTGGCGCGGCTGGGCACCCTGGTCAATTTCATCTCGCATACCGTGGTGGTCGGCTTCACCGCCGGCGCCGCCATGCTGATCCTGGCCAGCCAGCTGCGCGGCTTCTTCGGCGTGAACCTGCCGCGGGGATTGAGCTTCTTCGAGACGCTGCACCAGTTCGCCCTGCAGATCGGCAGCATCCGTCCGCACGTGGTCGCGGTGGGCGCGATCACGCTGCTGGTTGCAGTGGCGGCGCGCCGCTGGCTGCCGAAGGTGCCGTACATGATCGTCGCCATGCTCGCCGGC
>DATMWM010000353.1:0-2975 GCA_035562535.1 Rhodocyclaceae bacterium
ACCAAGCTCGGTTTCCCGGAGATCCTGTTCAACCTGTTCCCGGGCATGGGCGCGTTCAGCCTGGTGGCCCGCCGCGCCGGCCCGCAGGTTGCCGAGCGGCTGATCCTGGGCGGAGAGATCCTGTCCGCCGAAAAGATGCACGAACTGGGTCTGGTCGATCATCTCGCCGAGAAGGGCGAGGGCACCGCCCTGGTCCGCAGGCTGATCCGCGAGCGCGGCCGCGCGGCGAACGGGCTGCGTGCCTACCGCCGCGCCTGCCTGCACACGCCGTTCAGCGTCAGCTACGAGGAACTGATAGAGGTCACCAAGGAATGGGTCAGGGCCGCCTGCATGCTCGATGCGCGCGACCTGCGCATCATGGATCGCCTGGTCAAGGCGCAGAACCGGCTGGTCGCAGGCGCGTGCCCGGAGGCCGAACAGGCCCTGGCCGCCTGAGCGCCGCAATCCTCCCATTCCCCGACCGGCGGCGGCGCAGCGCCGGTCGGGCGACGGATCAGCCTTCCAGGATGATCCGGCTTCCCCCGCCGCCGCTCATCTCCAGCATGAGCTGATTCACCCGCCTCACGAAGCCGGCCGGGTCGTCGAGCTGCCCGCCCTCAGCCAGCAGCGCCTGGTCGAACAGCACGCGCGACCAGTCGTCGAAGCGCTTCTCCTCGTACCTCAGACGCAGCACCACCGGGTGCTTCGGGTTGATCTCGAGGATCGGCTTCGAGGCCGGCGCCGTCTGCCCGGCCGCCTTGAGGATGCGCGCCAGGTTGCCGCCCAGGTCGTACTCGTCGGAAACCAGGCAGGCCGGCGAATCGGTCAGACGGTGCGTCACGCGCACCTCCTTGACCTGCTCGCCCAGGCTGGCGCGGATGCGCTCCACCAGGTCCTTGTACTCGTCCGCCTCCCTGGCCTGCTCGGCCTTCTCCTGCTCGTCCTCTAGCTTGCCGAGATCGAGGCCGCCCTTGGCCACCGACACCAGCGGCTTGCCGTCGAACTCGGTGAGATGCCCGACCACCCACTCGTCGACCCGGTCGGAGAGCAGCAGCACCTCGATGCCCTTCTTGCGGAACACCTCCAGGTGCGGGCTGCTGCGCGCCGCGTTGAAGGTCTCGGCGGTGATGAAGTAGATCTTCTCCTGGCCCTCTTTCATGCGGGACACGTAGTCGGCCAGCGAGACGGCCTCCTCCTCGGTGTCGGCCTGGGTGGAGGCGAAGCGCAGCAGCTTGGCGATGCGCTCCTTGTTGGCGTGGTCCTCGCCGACGCCCTCCTTGAGCACCCGGCCGAACTCGCCCCAGAATTTCGCGTACTTGTCCTTCTGGTTCTCGGCCAGGTCTTCGAGCAGGCCGAGCACCTTCTTTGTGCAGCCGCCGCGGATCGACTCGATGTCCTTGCTCTCCTGCAGGATCTCGCGCGAGACGTTCAGCGGCAGGTCGCTGGAATCGACCACGCCGCGCACGAAGCGCAGGTACACCGGCATCAACTGCTCGGCGTCGTCCATGATGAACACGCGGCGCACGTAGAGCTTGATGCCGTGGCGCTGGTTTCGGTCCCACAGGTCGAAGGGCGCGCGTGCCGGCAGATAGAGCAGTTCGGTGTATTCGGTGCGGCCCTCGACCCGGCTGTGCACCCAGGCGAGCGGGTCCTCGAAGTCGTGGCCGACGTGCTTGTAGAACTCCTTGTACTGCTCCTCGGTGATCTCGGACTTCGGCTTCGCCCACAGCGCCGAGGCCTGGTTCACCGTCTCGTCCTCGGCGGTGAGCACCTGCTCGCCCTTGTCCTTGTCCCACTCCTCCTTCTTCATGACGATCGGCTGGACGATGTGGTCCGAGTACTTGCGCACGATCTCGCGCAGCCGATAGCCGGACAGCAGGTCGTTCTCGGACTCGCGCAGGTGCAGGATCACCTCGGTGCCGCGGCCGGGCCTGTCCGCAGGCTCGACGCTGTATTCGCCGGCGGTATCCCCGGTCATGGCGCATTCCCAGCGCACGCCCTCGGCCGCCGGCAGGCCGGCGCGGCGGGTGAGCACGGTCACCTTGTCGGCGACGATGAACGAGGAATAGAAGCCGACGCCGAACTGGCCGATCAGGTGAGCGTCCTTCTGCTGGTCGCCGGTGAGCGAGCGGAAGAACTCGCGCGTCCCGGACTTGGCGATGGTGCCCAGGTGTTCGATCACCTCCTCGCGCGACATGCCGATGCCGTTGTCCGAGACCGTCACGGTGCGGGCCTCCTTGTCGAAGGCGATGCGGATCTTGAGGTCGGGATCGGATTCGAACAGGGCGGGATGGTTCAGCGCCTCGAAGCGCAGCTTGTCGCAGGCGTCCGAGGCGTTCGAGATCAGCTCGCGCAGGAAGATCTCCCTGTTGCTGTACAGGGAGTGGATCATCAGGTGCAGCAACTGCTTGACCTCGGCCTGGAAGCCGAGGGTCTGCTTGGCGGTCGTGGCTGTCATGGTTCCTCCCGGAAATCGACTGGCGGAAAGTGGGGCCGCCGCCGGCGGTTTTCAAGCCCCGCCGGATCAGTCCATCACCTGCCGCAGCGCACCGAGGGTCGCCTCGACCATGTGGGCGGCTTCCTCACGCCCGATCATGTAGGGTGGCATCCAGTAGACCGTCGCGCCGAGCGGGCGCAGCAGCAGTTTGCGCTCCAGCGCCGCGGCGAAGAGCCGCTGGGAAAAGTCGGCGGGCGCGCCGGCCACGTCGAAGGCCCAGATCATGCCGCGCCGCCGGAACTGGCGGACCTGGGGCAGCGCCCGGATCGGCTCGGCCAGCGCGTCGACGTATTCGGCCAGCGCCCGGTTCTCCGCCAGCACGTCGCGCGCTTCGAACAGGTCCAGCGTCGCCAGCGCCGCCCGGCAGGCCAGCGGATTGCCGGTGTAGGAGTGCGAGTGCAGGAAGCCCCGTGTCAGGTCGTCGTCGTAGAAGGCGCGGTAGATCTCGCCGGTGGCCAGCACCGCCGAGAGCGGCAGGTAACCGCCGCTCAGACCTTTC
>DATMWM010000354.1:0-3158 GCA_035562535.1 Rhodocyclaceae bacterium
TCTCGAAGGGTTCGTCGCCGACCGTGCCGGCGAGCACGTCGAGCTTGAGCTTGAGCCAGGCCGGGTCATTGGCGCGCATGTCCATCGACAGCGTCTTGGCAACCGCGCCGAGGCCGCGCGGCTGCTCGGTGCCGTTGACCCAGATCTCGAAGGGCACCTGCTGGCGCCGCTCGTTCTCGATCTGGCCGACGAAGAGGGCGAACTCGCCGTGCGGCGTCTCGATCATGTAGGTCCAGGCGGCGTTGCCGTCGGTGAGCCGCGGCCGGCCGGGCCAGCGCAGCGAAGAGAGCACCGGGGCCGGCAGCTTGGCGATCGACAGGCGGCGGTTCGCGTCCATGACCACGTCCTGGGGTTGCTTCTTCTCGGTGGATTCCACCGACAGCACCGCCCCGAGCACCTTGTTCGGCCGGTAGGTGGCCAGGCCCTTCAGGCCGGAGCGCCAGGCGGTCAGGTAGAGGTCCTCGAAGTCGGCGTAAGGATAGTCCTCGGGAACGTTCACCGTCTTGGAGATCGAGGTGTCGATGTAGGGCGCGACCGCGGCCACCATTTCCTTGTGGGCCTGGGCGGAGATCTCCAGCGCGGTGACGAAGTAGCCGGGCAGCCTGGAAACGTCGCCGCCCATGTGCCGGTACAGGCGCCAGGCGTAGTCCTCGACCGCGTACTCCTTGAAGGTGCCGTCGGCCATGCGCTTCTTGCGCGTGTAGGTGTAGGAGAACGGCGGCTCGATGCCGTTCGAGGCGTTGTCGGCGAAGGCGAGCGAGATCGTGCCGGTGGGCGCGATCGACAGCAGGTGCGAGTTGCGCAGGCCGTGCTTGCGGATCGACTCCTTGATCTCTGCCGGCAGGCGCGAGGCGAAGTTGCCGCCCGAGAGGTAGAGGTCGGCATTGAACAGCGGGAAGGCGCCGCGCTCCCTGGCCAGTTCGACCGAGTAGCGGTAGGCGGTGTCGCGCATGTGCTCGGAGATGCGCGTGGCCATCGCCTGGGCTTCGGCCGTGTCGTAGCGCAGCCCGAGCATGATCAGCGCGTCGCCCAGGCCGGTGTAGCCGAGGCCGACGCGGCGCTTGGCCTGCGCCTCCTTCAACTGCTGTTCGAGCGGCCAGTGGGTCACGTCGAGCACGTTGTCCAGCATGCGGATCGCGGTCTCCACCACGCGGCCGAAGGCCGGGAAGTCGAACTCGGCCTTGTCGCCGAAGGGCTGGCGGACGAAGCGGGTCAGGTTGATCGAGCCCAGGTCGCAGCAGCCGTAGGGCGGCAGCGGCTGCTCGGCGCAGGGATTGGTCGCCTCGATGGTCTCGCAGTAGTAGAGGTTGTTGTCGCGGTTGATCCGGTCGAGGAACAGGATGCCCGGCTCGGCGTGGTCGTAGGTCGAGCGCATCACCTGGTCCCACAGTTCGCGCGCGCGCAGCTTGCGGTAGACCCACAGGCCGTCGTCGCGCAGGTAGGCGCCGGCCGCCTTGAAGTCGGCCGAGGGCTCGGCCTTGTGCACCAGTTCCACCTCGCCATCGGTCTCCACGGCCTTCATGAAGGCGTCGGTGACGCCGACCGAGATGTTGAAGTTGGTCAGGTCGCCCTTGTCCTTGGCGTGGATGAACTCCTCGATGTCGGGATGGTCACAGCGCAGCACGCCCATCTGCGCCCCGCGCCGGCTGCCGGCGGATTCCACGGTCTCGCAGGAGCGGTCGAACACCCGCATGTAGGACACCGGACCCGAGGCGCGCGACTGGGTGCCGCGAACCAGCGCGCCGACCGGCCGGATCGAGGAGAAGTCGTAGCCGACGCCGCCGCCGCGGCGCATGGTCTCGGCGGCCTGCAGCAGGGCGATGTAGATGCCGGGCCGGCCGTCCACGATTTCCGAGATCGAGTCGCCGACCGGCTGGACGAAGCAGTTGATCAGCGTGGCGCACAGGTCGGTGCCGGCCGCCGAGTTGATCCGGCCGGCCGGGATGAAGCCCGCCTCCTGGGCTTCGAGGAACTGGCGCTCCCAGAACGCGCGCTTGTCTTCCGCCTCCACGGAAGCCAGCGCCCGTGCCACCCGCCGGCGCACGTCGGTGACGTCGCGCTCGGTACCCTTCGCGTATTTCTCCAGCAGAACCTCGCCGGAGATCTCCTGCTCGGCCAGATTCGCGGCGCTCGGCTGGGCGCCGGACTCGATCGCTTCGTCGCTGGGTTTCAGGGTGTGGGTCGCCATTTTTCCCTCTCGCCTCCTCGGTTGGGTTATTGGACTGGGCGCCTAGGATAGCGTCCCCGGGTCGATCTGAAAAGCCCCTAAACGATTTTTTTATTCCTTGTAAATCAATCACATATAATTTTCACTCGTGGTATCAAGAACATAGAAACACTATATGTAGTGGGTCGGTTTGTGCGGTGCCGTTCGGCTTTGCGGTGCGCGGTTTGACGTCGATCAAGGCCGGAGGTGCGGTGCAGCATAGAATCCGCCTGTCGGTCGCCGGCGGAGCTTGCCGGTGGGCGGCGCGACCCGCACGCAGAGGCGGGCCGGATGCCGAAATGGCAAACAAGGTTGAGCGGACGCGGCCGACCAGCGTGGTCCAAGCGTCCTGCCAGCGGGGCAGCCAGACGGACTGGAGGCCCGGGGTGAATCGGAGGTCGTTTCTGCAGCAATCGGCAGGATTGGCGGCTGCGCCTTTCCTGGCCTGCCTTTCCGGCTGCGACGCGCCGGTGCGAGAGCAGTCGGACGCGGACTACATCAATGGCGGGGCCGTCGCAGGCCGCCTCGGCGGCAGGCGGGTAGACATCCTGCGCCTGGCGTCGCTGGCGCCGAGCGGCTACAACGCCCAGCCCTGGACGGTGACCATCGAGGACCGCGACCTCTGGCGCATCGGTTCGGCGCCGGACCGGTTGCTGCCTCTGGTGGATCCGGAGAACCTGAATACGCTGCTCTCGCTGGGCGCGTTCCTGGAGAATCTGATCGAGGCGGCCGACACGCGGGGCTTCCGCGCCGACTACGAGGTCATCGCGCGCCGCGCGACCGATACGGACGTCCTGCGCGTGCGGCTGCGGCCTGCCGCGCCGACCCAGGCCAGCACTGCCGCGATCCGGAAGCGGCGCACCCTGCGCAGCGGCTACAGACGGCAGGAGATCGCCGCCGACGACCTGGATCACCTGACCCGGGGGCTGGGCGGCTTCGAATACTTTCCCGT
>DATMWM010000355.1:0-16383 GCA_035562535.1 Rhodocyclaceae bacterium
GCCGAGACCGCGCCCGAGCAGTTCGCCGACGTCTTCGAGCAGGGTGGCCAGGTGCACCAGCGTCTTCTTCGGGATGCAGCCGTGGTTCAGGCAGGTGCCGCCGGGCGAACCTTTCTCGAGCAGCGCCACTTTGGCGCCGAGGCGAGCCGCGTCGATCGCTGCCCGGTATCCGCCCGGGCCGCCGCCGATCACGATCAGGTCGAAATCGGGCATGACCGCCGGCGGACTTCAGTCGGTTCGGGGCCGGGCAGGCATGGATGGACGCGGTCTCAGCGCCCGCAGCCTCCGCCGCAGCCGCCGCCTCCGCAGCCGCCGGAGCGCGTCGGCGCAGGGGGTGGGACCTCCTGCGCGCCGACGAAGATGAACTGGAACTCGCCGGGCGTGAGTTCGACGAAGTCCAGGGTGGTCGCATCGAGCAGCGGCTGGCTGAGCGGCGCGATCAGCACGGTCACGCCCTCGCAGTCGACGACCAGATCGTTCTCCCGCTCGTCGTCGAAGCCCATGCCGTAGACCACCTGGCCGGAATCGCCATGCTTGGCGGCCACGCGCAGCGCTGAACTTCCGGACTGCTGTTCGGCGGAACGCCGGATCTGGGCTGCGGCTGCGGGGGTCAGAGTAAACACGTTCGGGCTCTCCGTGGTTCAGGCCGCGCGCGGGGCGGCAGCCGGGTTGTGTTCGCGCAGCGCGCACGCGCGGACGAAGGCGACGAAGCGCGCCGCCCAGTCGTAGCGGGCCGTGCTGCGCAGATGGCTGTAGGAAGCCAGCACGTTGCGATGGACGATGCCGTCGCGACTGCCGTCCGCGCCGTGGCCGCGCACCACGCGATAGGCGAAGGGCGTGTCGGCGGGCAGGTTCTCGATGCTGGAATAGTGGAACTCGTGGCAGCGGATCTCGTCCGGCGGCGCCGGCTCGGCCGGCCAGGGATGATCGGCGGTCTCGGCGAGCTTGACGTAGCCGCGCCCGACCGGCTTGTCGTGCATGACGACGTCGCCCGGGATCGCCCCGACCATGCTGCGGGTGCGGCCCTGCCAGGTGAGCGAGCGGGCCAGGTACATCAATCCGCCGCATTCGGCATAAACCGGCAGCCCGGCCTCGATCCGGCTGCGCAGTTCCGCGCGCAGCGCCGCGTTCGCCTCGAGCTCGTCCATGGCGCATTCGGGAAAGCCGCCGCCGATGAACAGGCCGTCGAGCGCCGGCAGGCGCGCGTCGCGCAGGGTGTCGAAGACCACGATCTGCGCCCCGGCGGCGCGCAGCGCCTCCAGGTCGTCGGCATAGTAGAAGCCGAAGGCGGCGTCCTGCGGCACGCCGATGCGCACGTCGGGCAGGCCGGCGGGTCGCCGGTTCGGCAGCGGCTGGGGCAGCGTGGCGCCGCCGCCGGTGAGTTCGAGCAGCCGATCCAGGTCCACCTGGCGGGCTATGCGATCGCCGATCTCGCCGATGCGCTGGGCCGCCACGCTGCTCTCGTTGGCGGGCATCAGACCCAGGTGACGCTCGACGATGCCCATCTGCGCGTCCTCGGCCAGGGCGCCGAGCACCGGCACGTCGGTGTAATGCTCGATCACCGCGCGCAGCTTCGCCTCGTGGCGGCTGCCGCCGAGCCGGTTGAGCACGACCCCGGCGATGCGCAGTTCGCGGTCGAAGGCCTGGTAGCCGAGGATCAGCGGGGCGATGCCGCGGGTCATGCCGCGTGCATCCAGCACCAGCACCACCGGCAGGCCGAGCAGGTGAGCGAGCGCGGCGTTGCTGTTCGCGCCCTCGAGGTCCAGCCCGTCGTAGAGCCCCTTGTTGCCCTCGACCAGGCAGACCTCCGCGCCCACGCAGTGCCGCGCGTACTGGGCGCGGATCTCGTCGTGCGAGGAGAGGAAGAAGTCCAGGTTGTGGCAGGCGCGGCCGGCGGCCATGCCCAGCCAGAGCGGATCGATGTAGTCCGGCCCCTTCTTGTAAGGCTGGACGGCCAGGCCGCGGCTGCGCAGCGCGGCCGCCAGGCCGATGCTCAACGTGGTCTTGCCGGAGGACTTGTGCGCCGCCGAGATCAGGAACTGGTGCATCGGGCGGCTGGCCGGCGACCGGTGACTGGGATGGATCGTGCGGGTCACCGGTTGCGCAGGCTCAATCCGTGATGTTGCCGGCGCCTTGCAACTGGACGAAATCGTCCTGCGGCAGGAAGTGCAGCACCCGCACGCCGATCGTGGTGATCAGGAATGCCACGCCGATGCCGCCCAGCCCGAGCAGGATCTCCGGGGCGCTGGGCGCGTAGGGCGCCACCTGGCCGTCGAGGAAGCTGCTGGTGACCTCCTTGCCCGGGAAGATTTCCAGCGGGAAGGCCTGGCCGCCGATGATCAGCACGTAGAGCAGGGCGAAGGCGCCGAAGAGTACCAGCACGGAGGCCCAGATGACGGCCGGGCAGCTCTTGCCCAGTTTCGGGTGATAGATCAGGAACAGCGGAATGGCGGTGCCGACCAGCACGTAACCGATCCAGAACAGCAGCGGATAGATGCCGCCGTCGACCAGGATGAAGCGCGTGAAGTCGATCTGCTTGGCGAAATACAGGTTGGTGACGTGGTAGATCGCCACGAAGTAGGCCGTGCCGGCGACGAAGATGCCGAGCAGGTTCTTCATCCGCTTGAGGATGTCCGGGTGCAGTTCCATCTTGTTCCAGGAGAACATCGCGCTCTGCACGATGCAGAACACGGCCAGGCCCCAGCCGAAGGACATGACGATGAACATCGGCGCAAGCACCGCGGAGGCGTAGGCCTGGCGGGCGACCAGGAAGCCGAAGATCGAGCCGGTGCCGGTGGTCAGCACCAGGCGCCAGACGAAGGCGGTGAAGCCTGCAATCTTCGAGTATCGGTTCATCCTGGGTTCCATCAGGGTCCACAGGTAGACCGCGACCACGGCGAACAGGCCGGTGTAGAGGAAGACGTTCCAGGTGAAGATCGACTTGAAGTTGTAGTAGGTCATGGCCACGATCAGCCGGTCCGGGCGTCCCAGATCGAGCATCAGGACCATCAGGCCGCCGGCGAGCATGGCGATGGACAGCAGGCCGGAGAGCGGCGCGCGGGTCTTGTACACCGTCTTGCCGAACACCGAGCCGATCGAGGCGACGTTGAGCACGCCGGAGGCGGCGACGATCAGGAAGATGGCGAAGATGTGCGGCGTGCCCCAGACCACCTGGTTGTCCATGCCGGTGACGATGTGGCCGTGCGTCTCCATGTAGTGCGCGGCGAGCAGCCCCAGCCCGACGATCAGGCCGCCGGCCAGCGCCAGCCCGTAGAAGAAGCGTTCCTCGAGACGGTGAAACACCTCGACTTGCATGTTCAGATCCCCTGGTAGCGCACGCCGGTGTTCAACTGCAGGTTGGCCCGCAGTTCGGTGCTGGCCTCGGTCTTCAGGCGCTTTGCGATCTCGCTGTTCGCGTCCTTGAGGTCGCCGAAGAGCAGCGCCTTGTGGCCCTCGGCGGCGCAGGCCTCGACGCAGGCCGGCGTTTCGCCGCGATCCACGCGATGCACGCACAGCGTGCAGGACTCGACGCAGCCCTTGCCGCGCGGCACGTCCGGCTTCTGCTCGGTCAGCGGTTCGTGCACGAAGGAGCGCGCCTTGTACGGGCAGGCCATCATGCAGTAGCGGCAGCCGATGCAGATGTGCCGGTCGACCAGCACGATGCCGTCGGCGCGCTTGAAGGAGGCGCCGGTGGGGCAGACGTCCACGCAGGGCGGATGCTCGCAGTGCTGGCACATCAGCGGCATCTGCTGGGTCGCGCCGGTGCGCTTGTCGCGCAGTTCGACCTTGCGGATCCACTGGGCGTCGGTGCGCGGGCGCCCGGTCTGCACCAGGCCGTTCTCGAGGTTGCAGGCGGTGGCGCAGGCGTTGCAGCCCTTGGCGCACTTGTTCGTGTCGATCAGCATGCCCCAGCGATGCGTGCTGGAGGCGGCCTCATCGGCCGGGCGGGCGTTGCCGATCTCGATCAGGCGCACGCCGGGCGCGAGCGCCAGCGTGGCCAGGCCGGCGATCGAGGCGCCGATGAAACCGCGCCGTCCCGCCTTGCCGGATTCCTGTTCTTTCTCGCTCATGGCTTGTTCCCGCTGGCGACCTTGCCGTCGTTCCGGGCCTTGGGCGTGTGGCACTCCCAGCAGTCGAGCTTCACCGAGGCGTACTCGTGGCAGCCCTGGCAGAAGTGCTCGGACGTGCCGATCACCGCGCCGTTCTTCTTGCTGGCATGGCAGTCGACGCAGCCCTTCAGGCTGTGCTGGGTGGTGCGGATGCCCTCGTGCACCGTGCGGTCGCGGTGGTGCTTGAGCATGTTCATGTGCTCGCGCCGCATTTCCTCGGCCGGCGCGACGCACTTCTCGCCCTGCTCGACGACGATCGCGGGCCGGGGCGTGCGCCCGGCGTCCGCCGCCGTCGCGGCGGCGGCGGCGGCGACGAGAAGTGCAGCCAGACCCATTCGGACGATCCGGGCGCTCATCACGCGAAACTCCTCCCTGACCCCTGGCTCCTCACTCCCCAAGACCCATCTGGATGTAGCCGGTCGGGCAGACGTCGTGGCAGATGTGACAGCCGATGCACTTGTCGTAGTCGGTGTCCACGTAGCGGCCCAGGGTGGATTCGGTCTTCTTGACGCGGAACACCGCGGTCTGCGGACAGTACACCACGCAGTTGTCGCACTCGAAGCACATGCCGCAGCTCATGCAGCGCTTGCCCTCGGCGATCGCCTGCTTCTCGTCCAGCGGCTCGATCCGCTCCTGGAAGTTGCCCAGGGCCGACTCGGCGGTCAGCGTGATGATCTTGCGCTTGAGCCGTTCGGTGTAGCTGAAGTGGCCGAGGAACAGTTCGTCGTGCGGGATGACGTAGCGGTCGGAGCGGTTCTCGAAGTTGTGCACGGCGACGTTGGTCGCGTTGGTGCCGCGGATCGGCTCGTGCACCTCCTTCACCGTCAGTCCCTTCTCGATCATCTTGCGCTGCAGGTCGAAGAAGTGCACGTCGATCTTCGGCCGCTTCTCCAGGTCCTGGCCGCGCAGCACATGGTCGATGCCGTCCGCGGCGATGGCGCCGTGGCCGATGGCGGTGGTCAGCAGGTGGGGACGCAGGATGTCGCCGCCGGCGAACACGCCGGGCTTGCCGGCCACCTGGTAGTTCTTGTCGGTGGAGATCATGCCGCGGCCGTTGTTGAACTCTTCGAGGCCGGTGAAATCGACCGCCTGGCCGATGGCGGAGACGATCAGGTCGGCCGGGATGTCCTGCTCCGTGCCTTCCTTCACCTTGATCTCCAGCTTGCCGCCGACGAACTTGGCCTCGCACTCGGCCACCCGCAGCGCCGTGGCGCGGCCGTCGGCGCCCTTGACCACGCCGATGGGCGAGAGGCCGCCGCGGATGTGGATGCCTTCGGCCAGGGCCTGCTCGATCTCGTGCTTGTTGGCCTGCATCTTGTCGATGTTGAACACCGAGGTCAGCGTCACCTCGGCGCCCTGGCGGGCGGAGATGCCGGCGACGTCGTGGGCCATGTGGCCGGCGATGGCGCGCTCGGGAAAGTCCACCGGATGGTCGGCCTGGATGTGGCCGAGGCGGCGCGCGACCGTGGCGACGTCGATCGAGGTGTCGCCGCCGCCGATGACCACCACGCGCTTGCCGACGTAGCGCATGCGCCCGTCGTTGAAGGCCTTGAGGAATGCAGTGGCGGTGACGACGTTGGGCGCTTCTGCGTCGGGCACCGGCAGCGCGCGGCCGGCCTGGGCGCCCATGCCCAGGAACACGGCGTCGAACTCGGCGCGGATCTGCTCCATGGTGACATCGCTGCCTACGCGCGTCTTCATGCGCGCCTGCACGCCCAGGTCGAGGATGCGCTGGATCTCGGCGTCGAGCACCTCGCGCGGCGTGCGGAAGCCCGGGATGCCGTAGCGCATCATGCCGCCGAGGAATTCGTGCTCGTCGAAGATCGTGACGTCGTGGCCTTTCAGCGTCAGGTGGTAGGCCGCCGACAGGCCCGCGGGTCCGCCGCCGATGATCGCCACCTTCTTGCCGCTCTTCTCCGCGGGCGCCTCGAACTTCAGGTTGTTGGCGATCGCGTACTCGCCGAGGAAGTGCTCGACCGAGTTGATGCCGACGTGGTCTTCGACCTCGTTGCGGTTGCAGCCGGACTCACAGGGCGCCGGACAGACGCGGCCCATCACCGAGGGGAAGGGATTGGCCTTGGTCAGGCGCCGCCAGGCGTATTCCTGCCAGGGCATGATTGGCTTGCCGTCCTTGCCCATCGGCGGCTTCTCGGTCTGGCGCACGATCGCCAGATAGCCGCGGATGTCCTCCCCGGCGGGACAACTGCCCTGACAGGGCGGGGTCGACTGGATGTAGGTCGGGCACTTGTGGGTGTAGCTCGCCTGGAAGATCAGGTCCTGATAGCGCTTCCACTTGCTGTCGCCTTCCTTGTAGCGGCGGAAGGTGAGTTTGGTGTTGGTTTCGCCAGTTTCCATCGACATGTTTGTCTCCACCGATTATGAATATGCCGCCTACTGTTTGGCGCCGAGCCGGATCGCGGTGCTGACCAGCTGATGCACGCCGCCCACCATGTTCATCTTGAAACCGTAGAAGGGCAGGACCTTGGTGAACTGCGCCTTGCAGATCGCACAGATGGTCGCCATGAAATTCACCTTGCTGCCGTCGGCCACCTTCCTCAGCGACTCCATGCGCGGCAGCGCGCCCTTGACGCGCAGGTCCAGCAGCTCGTCGGTGAGCAGCCCGCCGCCGCCGCCGCAGCAGAACGTGCGCTCGCGCGTGGTGTCCGGGTCCATCTCGACGAAGTTGTTCGCCACCGCGCGGATGATCTCGCGCGGGATGTCGAACTGGCCGCCGGGCCGCGTGCCCATGCGCGAGGCGCGGGCGACGTTGCAGGAGTCGTGGTAGGTGACGATGCGGTGATCGTTCGCTTCCTTGTCCAGGGTGAGCGCGCCGCGGCGGATCAGGTCGTGGGTGAATTCGCAGATGTGCATCGGCTGCGGATAGCGCAGGTCGAGCTGGCTCTGGAGCTGTACCGCGAACGGATCGTTGGCGCCCGCGCCGATGCCCGCCAGCGTGTTCCAGAAGCTGTAGGCGACGCGCCACGCGTGGCCGCACTCGCCGACGATGATGCGCTTTACGCCCAGTTCCAGCGCCGCCTCGCGGATGCGCATGGCGATGCTGCGCAGCTGGTCGTAGTTGCCGATGAACATGCCGAAGTTGCCGGCCTCGGAGGCGTGCGAGGACAGGGTCCAGCTGATGCCCGCGGCATGGAACACCTTGCCGTAGCCGATCAGGCTCTCGACGTGGGGCTCGGCGAAGAAGTCCGCCGAGGGCGTTACCAGCAGCACCTCCGCGCCCTTTTCGTTCAGCGGGTAGCGCACGTCGGCGCCGGTTTCCTCCTTGACGTCCTCCTCCAAGCCCGACAGGGTATCTTCCAGGGCCGGACCGGGCAGGCCGAGATTGTTGCCGATGCGGTGCACCTTGCCGATGATCTCGTTCGAGTACTTCTGGCCCAGGCCGACCGAATCCATGATCTCGCGCCCCGCCATGGTGATCTCGGCGGTGTCGATGCCGTAGGGGCAGAACACCGAGCAGCGCCGGCATTCGGAACACTGGTGGTAGTAGAGGAACCACTCGTCCAGCACTTCCTTGGTCAGGTCGCGCGCGCCCACCAGTTTCGGGAACACCTTGCCGGGCAGGGTGAAGTAGCGGCGATAGACCGAGCGCATCAGCTCCTGGCGCGCCACCGGCATGTTCTTGGGGTCGCCGGTGCCCAGGAAGTAGTGGCACTTGTCGGTGCAGGCGCCGCAGTGCACGCAGGATTCCAGGTAGACCTTGAGCGAGCGGTAGCGCTTGAGCAGTTCGCCCATGCGGCCGATGGCGCGGTCCTGCCAGCCTTCTGTCAGCTCGCCCGGAAAGCCGATGGCGGTGTTGATCTTGTCGCTGGCAATGTAAGGCTTGGAAGCCTCCATCGCGCCCGGCTGCAATGCCGGGATCTCGGCGAATTCCCTGAGCGGTGGGGCTTGAACTTGAGGTCCGGCCACGTTCGTCCTCGATGCTGGGTTGGTCAGGCGGTCCGCCGCGCGCCGCCGGCAGGCAGGGCGCGGGCGGCGGCGGGCTTGATCACGGTTCGACCGGGCATGTTCCTGGGCATCAGCTCTTGGCGTCCAGTTCGGCGGCCCAGGGCGCCAGGTGACGATGCTCGCGCGGATCGTCGGCCTGGTTGCGCGAGGGCGAGAAGAACACCCCGGGCACATGGGCCAGCTTGCTGACCGGGAACACGATCATCAGCAGCGCCACCAGCGTCAGATGGACGAACAGGCCGGGATGCTCCGGCAGCGGCTGCCAGTCCAGGTACATCAAGCCGAGGAAGAACGCCTTCACGCCGACGATGTCGGTATGGCTGAGAAACTTCATGAACAGGCCGGAGACACCGATGCCGAGCAGCAGCGCGAGCATCAGGTGGTCCGAGGGCGTGGAGATGTACTTGATGCGTTCCACCAGGAAGCGGCGTGCCCACAGCCCGGCCAGACCGGCGACCATGGCGAAGCCGGCGTAGATGCCGAACGGCTGGATGAAGGCCACCCAGCCCCACACCGGCTCGGTGAAATAGCGCAGGTGGCGCGCCAGAACCAGGAACAGACCCATGTGGAACAGCCAGCCGAAAATCCAGATCCACAGGTTGGCCTTGAACAGGCTCTCGAACAGCACGACCTCGCGGGCCATGCGCAGAACGACCCCGGAGCGCGTGGTCGGCGCCGGTGTCGTGGGAATCTTGAGCGGCGCCGGCGTGCGCGCGAAGTCGTAGATCTTGTAGCCCATGCCGAGCACGAGCACCGCTGCCGCGAAGTAGAAAAGCAGGGCGAAGAAGATCGTTGCAGCTGTCATGGCACGCCGGGATTAGCCTTGGGCGCCGGCGCCGCGAGGCGGCACCGAGGCCCGGGTTGTGGGGGATTAGACGCAGCCGGTCGGCTTGGGCAGGCCGGCGATCTTGCACGCCTGCTTGGCCGGGCCGTAGGGGAACAGTTCGTACAGGTACTGGCTGTTGCCCTTCTCGGGTCCGAGCTTCTTGCCGATGGCCTTGGTCAGGACGCGCACGGCCGGGGCGATCTGGAACTCGTTGTAGTAGTCGCGCAGGAAGTTCACCACCTCCCAGTGCTGCTCCGTCATGTTGACGTTCTCGGTCTGGGCGATGTAGTTCGCGACTTCCTCGTTCCACTCGTTCAGGTTGACAAGGTAGCCTTCCTCGTCGGTTTCGTAGGTCTTGCCATTTACCTCGATTGCCGCCATCTGTATCTCCTTAAGGGTTACATCCAGGATTGACAATTCGGATGCTCTGCGACGAGATCGACAAAGCCGCCGTAATCCACCAGCGAAACGCCGTCCATCACGCGATCGGCCATGCCCCGCGCTTCGAGATCGGCCCGCAGCGCGTAGACCTTCACCCGCGACATCGCGTCGCGGACCGCAGGTTCTGCCTTGTTGCCACGGGTCGCCCCGTAGACGCCGTCCTCGATCAGCAGCACGGCGCCGCCCGCCTGGGCGGTGGCCAGGCAGCTCTCCAGCGTGCTCTTTTCCAGCGGCGATTTGTTGACGATATGCAGCATCGGTCTCCCCTCAGAAGCTCATCACCACGTCCTGGCTGTCCATCAGCTTGCCGATGTCGGCCTTGGACATCACCTCTACCGGCACCACCAGGTCGTCCTCGGTGAGCCCGCGCGCCTCCAGCGATTCCTTCTCAACGTAGAGCTTGTTGACGTCGTAGTCGTCCAAGGCCCGGTAGGTGGGCTGGAAGTTCTTGACCTCGAGGCCCTTGGTCTGCTGGCCCTTCTTGAGCTGATAGACCCCGTCGTCCATGAACACCAAGCTGACGTCCTGCTCGAAGGCCGCGCCGATCAGCACCACCTCGAGCGACTCCAGCGCGTAGATCGTGCCGTAAGGCGCCCTGCGGTTGACGAACAGGAACTTCTTGACTGTTCCGGCTTCTTCCATGATTTCTCCCTGAGCGTTGTGCGCCGGCTCAGTCGCCGAAAACCACCAGCCGATCGGCTTTGATGCCGGCCTCGATCAGCTGTCCCAGGCCGGAGATCCTGAATCCCGGCGCGAGGTTGGTGGCGTCCTTGCCGTTGCGCTTCATCTCGCCTTCGTCGACGATGCCGCGCCGCTGCGCCGCCGCGACGCAGACCACCATGTCGAGCTTGTGCGCTTCCGCCAGTTTGGACCAGCGGTTGGTGATATTGCGGTCGTCCTGCGGCGGCGTGGTCAGTCGCGTGGCGTTGTTGACGCCGTCGTGATAGAAGAACACGCGGAAGAGTTCGTGACCCTTCTCCAGCGCCGCCTTGGCGAACAGGTACGCCGAGTCGGAGGCCTGGTGGGTGTAAGGGCCCTCGTTGATCTGGATGGCGAACTTCATGTCGGCCTCTGCTCAGAACCGGATGTGGGTCGAGGCGTTCAGATTCGCCCGCGAACCGCGCCAGTCGTCGATCAGGTACTTGGTGAAGGGCAGTTCGGTCTTCTCGAAGAAGCGCGGCCAGCCGATGCGGTCGATCCAGTCGGACAGGCGCTCCCAGGGACGCGCGTCTTCCTTGTAGGTGAACAGGATCTTCTTCACCACATCGCCGACCTCGGTCCAGCGCGGCGGATTGTTGGGCAGCCCCGAGGCGACCATCTTCATGAAGGTGGGCTTGGCGCGGGCGTTGGAGTTCTTGCCGCCGACCCAGATCGCCAGCTTGGAATGCTCCGGATCGTTGATCTGCATCGGCGGGCAGGGCGGGTAGCAGGCGCCGCAGCAGATGCACTTCTTCTCGTCGACCTCCAGCGAGGGCTTGCCATTGACCAGGGCGGGACGGATCGCCGCGACCGGGCAGCGCGCCACGACCGCCGGGCGCTCGCAGACGTTGGCCACCAGGTCGTGATTGATCTTCGGCGGCTTGGTGTGCTGGATGATGATCGCGATGTCGGCCTGGCCGCCGCAGTTGATCTCGCAGCAGGAGGTCGAGAGGTGCACGCGGTTGGGCATGTCCTCGCGCTTGAACTCCTCGTACAGGTCGTCCATCAGCGACTTGACCACGCCCGAGGCATCGGTGCCGGGGATGTCGCAGTGCAGCCAGCCCTGGGTGTGGGCGATCATGGAAACCGAGTTGCCGGTGCCGCCCACCGGGAAGCCGTTCCGTTCGAGTTCCTCGATCAGCGGGGCGACCATGCTCTCCTTGGAGACCATGTACTCGATGTTGGAGCGGATGGTGAACCGCACATGGCCTTCGGCGAATTTGTCGGCGATGTCGCACAGCTTGCGGATAGTCCAGACGTCCATCTGGCGCTGAGTGCCGGCGCGCACGGACCACACCTCGTCGCCTGAGTGCGAAACATGGTGCAGGACGCCGGGACGCGGACGGTCGTGGTACTTCCAGTTGCCGTAGTTCTTGGCGAGCAGCGGGTGCAGGTACTGCTTGTTGTCCGGCACTCCGCACTCGTCGGCTTTACGCATTTGTGGCTGCGCCATATCTCGTCTCCAACCTGTGATGTATGCGATGGGCGCCGCCCCTAAGCGCGACGCCCGGAACCTGCATCAGGCCGCGGCGGCCTTCTTGGCCTGGATCTTGGCCACTTCGTCGTCCCAGCCGTCGGCGCGCACGTACGGATTCATCCGCGGCGAGGCGACCATGTTGGCATCGACGTCCAGGCCCACGCCCTCGAGGAAGTTCACCAGGCCGATGCGTTCGATCATCTCGCCGGTGCGCTCGTGTTCCAGCGCGTTCTCGGCGAAGAAGTCGACGATGGTCTTGGCCAGGTCGACCAGCTTCTCGAAGTCCTCTTCCGATTTCAGCTTCATGAAGGGAACCACCACGGTGCCCATCAGGTCGCCGATCTTCAGGGTGCGCTTGCCGCCGACCAGGATGGTGGCGCCGCGGTCCTTGCCCGGAGCCAGGGCGCCGGTCATGACGTTCACGCAGTGCATGCAGCGCACGCAGTCCTTGTTGTCAATCTCCAGGGCCTTGGCGTCATCCACGGCGACGGAGGAGAAGTTGGCCTCCTTGCGCACCTTGGAAATGTCCTTGATCTGGATGGCCTTGGTCGGGCAGCGCGCGACCACGTCGTTCACCAGCTCGTCCATGCCGTGCTTGGCAAACCATTTCTTCGCCAGCGCCTCGTCGGTCTGGATGTTGTCGCGCCAGGTGCCGATGACCGCCATGTCGGCGCGCTGGATCGAATTCATGCAGTCGTTCGGACAGCCGGAGAACTTGAACTTGAACTTGTAGGGCAGGGCCGGACGATGGATGTCGTCCAGGAAGTTGTTCAGCACCTGGCGGTGCGCCTGCGCCTCGTCGTAACAGGACTGCTCGCAGCGGGCATGGCCGACGCAGGACATCGAGGTGCGCACGGCCGGGCCGGCGCCGCCCAGGTCGAAGCCCAGTTCGTTGATCTCGTCCCAGGCCTTCTGCACGTTCTCGGTGGTTGCGCCCTGGAACATGATGTCGCCGGACTGGCCGTGAAAGGCGATCAGGCCGGAACCGTGGCGCTCCCAGATGTCGCAGAACTTGCGCAGCACGTCGGTGTTGTAGTGCATGCCGGCGGGGGGCATGACGCGCAGGGTGTGGAACTCGGCGGCGTCCTTGAACACCGGCTCGCCGGCCTCGTCCTTGATCTCGGTGAAGCGCGGGATGATGCCGCCGCCGTAGCCATAGACGCCCACGGTGCCGCCCTTCCAGTAGCCCTTGCGGGTCTTGTAGGAGTGCTCCAGATGGCCGAGGACGTCGACCATGTAGTCCTTGTCCTTCGCCAGCCGCTTGAGGCCGGTGACGAAACTGGGCCAGGGGCCGGTTTCGAGCTCATCCAGCATTGGGGTGTCGTGCATTTTCTTGGCCATCTGATTGTCTCCTCGTGTTGGTGATCACCGGGAAAATCGGCCCGCATTGTCTGGCTAACGCAATGCAGCAAACCATCACCCGGGCAGGTAGTTTGCATTCCCCGAAGGGGGTATAAAAAACTACCCGAAAGAGTTATTTCCTTCCTACCCGATCCGGTGATACCCGCTGCAGCGCGGTCGGTGACATAGTTCGCGCCTTCCTTGAAACCGGACCCCGGGTCAGACATGGACCGTACCACGAGTTTGGACAAGTTCCGCTGTCCCTATGGCGGCCAGGAGGTCGAACTGCTCCAGGTGGAGTACGAGGCCGGCGGCATGCCACTGATCCGATTGAGGATTCGCGAGCGCCAGCGCTTCACCATCTTCGACATCGATGCGCAGACGGCGACCCGCTGGGCCGAGGCGATGCTCGCCTGGGCGCGGTCGCAGCCGCGGGAGGCGGCCTCCGGGGATGAGTGAACCGATGGCGGAGCAGGGGGCCGCGGAGGTGGTGGATCTGGTCTTCGCGCTGCGCGGCGAGTCGATTCAGCCGGATCACGGCCTGCTCCTGCGGCAATCGGTCGCGCGGGCGCTCGACTGGTTCGAGCACGAGCCGCAGGCCGGCATCCACCCGCTCCGGGGCGCGACCGCGAGCGGCGATCGCCTGGTGCTCAGCCGCCGGGCGCAACTGGTGCTGCGCCTGCCCCTGCACCGGGTGGGGCAGGCCCGGAAGCTTACCGGCGCGCGCTTCGACCTGGGCGGCGCGGTCGAGGTGGGCGAGGCCGCGCTGCGCCCGTTGCAGCCTTATTCGGTGCTCTACTCGGGATTCGTGTGGACCGGCTTCGAGGACGAGGCGCACTTTCTGGCCGAAGCGCAGCGGCTGGTTGCGGCGGCGGGAATCGAATGTAAACTGATCGTCGGCAAGCGCCGCCAGGCACAGGGCGGCGACGGCCCGGTGACCGGATACAGCCTGATGCTGCACGGCCTGTCCGCCGAGCATTCGCTGCGCATCCAGACCGCCGGTCTGGGCGGCCAGCACCTGCTCGGATGCGGCCTATTCGTTCCCCACAAGTCGGTCGCCGCCGTGGGAGCCTGAGCGCGGCGAACGGCGCCACACCAACAACCCAAACGAGGGAGGAGACATGAGCAACGCGAAACCGACCGTCACGCTGGACATGAGCGGTCTGACCTGCCCGGCGCCGCTGCTGGGCGCCAAGAAGGTGGTCGACGACCTTCCGCTCGGCGAGACCCTGTTGCTGATTTCGGATTGCCCGGGCACGCCCGACGACCTGAACGCCTGGGCGCGCTTCACCGGCAACGAGGTGGTGTCCAGCGAGCCGATGGAAGGCAAGAAGATCGGCTACCTGATCCGCAAGGGACCGGCCGCCGCTAAACCGACCGCCAACGTGATGCTGGACATCCGCGGCGTTTCCTGCCCCGGCCCGATCCTCGAAGCGAAGAAGCTGCTGGACGGAATGAAGGTGGGCGAGGTCCTGCTGCTGATCTCGGACTGCCCCGGCACCCCGGCGGACGTCGAGTCCTGGACGCGCGCATCGAGCCACCTGGAGCTGATGTCCTCGCACGCCACCGGCCGGGGCAGCCACGAGTTCTACCTGCGGAAAAAATAACCGCTTCAATGACTGCTTGCACAAAGGAGAAGAGCCTATGGCATACGTAGTGGATGGTGTGGAACTGGAAACCGACGACGACGGTTTCGTGCTGGAGCCGAATTACAGCGAGGAAGTCGTCAAGGTGATCGCGGAAGCGGAGGGCATCGCGCTGACCGACGATCACTGGGCGATCGTCAACTACATGCGCGACCAGTACCGCGAGCACGGCCATACGCCGAACTACCGCAACATGCTCAAGGACATGGAAGAGGTGCTTCCGGGCAGGGACAGCAAGGCGCTGTACGACCTGTTCCCCATCGGGCCGGCCAAGCAGGGCGCCAAGGTCGCCGGACTGCCCAAGCCGTTCGGCAAGGGCGGGTACTGAGATCGATCAGTGAGGAGCGAGGGGTGAGGGGTCAGGGTTAGGACTCGCGCCTTTTCCTCCTCGCTCCTTACTCCTTACTTCTCACTTCTTACTCGCTTCCCATGCGCACCAAGAGCAAATGGTTTGCCAAGGGCAAGTCCCGCAGCCCTGAACAACTGGCCACGGTGGCGGCCATGACGCTCTGGCGGCTGGGGATCCAGACGATCCGCAGCATGCGCAAGGCCGATTACGACATCGAGGCCGGCCCCCAGTTCTTCGCCTTCCTGGGCGAGTACCTGGTGTTCCTGGCCCATCTCGCGGACCGCTTCGTCTATACGCACCTCGAGCCCGAGGCGCGCATCGAATTCATGACCACGCTGGTCGGCCGCCTGGGCGATATGCTGGCCGAGAACGCCCGCGACCTGGTCGGCGCCGACTATGCCGAAACGAAGAGGGTCTTCGTGGACCACTTCAACCGCAGGGGCGAGGACTACGCCCATTTCTCTTCGGACGAAAGCGGCCCGGAGTACGGCTTCCTGCGCTACTGCGGCAATCAGCTGATGGAGATCCTGCCCGAGAAGGACCGGGTATGGGTGGTCGAGCAGGTGGTGTCGATCGAGGCGCCGGAGGCGGTGAAGACGCTGCGCACCGCCTTCGACAATCTGTTCGCCACGGCGGCCCCGGTGCAGCCGGCCGGCCAGCCATGAGCGGCCCCTTCGACCTCGCCGACCCGGCCGCCTACGCGGCCTGGCGCAGCCGCAAGCTGGCGCAGCACCCGCGCACGCTCGCCGATCTGACCGTCGAGGTCGGCGACCCGCGGGCGCTCACGGCGGACGAGCATGCGGCGATCGTCGATCGCTGCGCGCGCGCCAACATGGCGATCTACGCCGGGCATACCGGCAGCGATTCGGACAAGGACATCCCGCGCCGGCTCGGCAGCCAGCTCGGCCTGCTGACGCTGGACAGCAACTATCTCGCCGACGACGACGGGATCTCGCCGATCGCGGTGGCCGCCGAAGGCACGCGCAAGGTCTACATTCCCTACACCACGCGCCCGATCAAGTGGCACACCGACGGCTACTACAACCCGCCGGAGAAGCGCATCCGCGGCATGGTCCTGCACTGCGTCCAGAGCGCGCCGGAGGGCGGCGGCAACCAGCTCATGGACCACGAGATCTGCTACATCCTGCTGCGCGACCGCGACCCGGAGTTCGTCCGGGCGCTGATGGCCGCCGACGCCATGACCATCCCGCTGCGCGAGGAGGAGGGCGCGGTGGCGCGCGGCGACCAGAGCGGCCCGGTGTTCTCGGTCGACGCGGACGGCCATCTGCACATGCGCTACACCGCGCGCACGCGCAGCATCGTCTGGAAGGACGACGCGGCCACCCGGGCCGCGGTCGCGGCGCTGGAGGCGGTGCTGGCCTCGGATTCCCCCTACATCTTCCGCGGGCGCCTGGAGCCGGGCATGGGGCTGGTCTGCAACAACGTGCTGCACGACCGCGAAGCCTTCGCCGATTCGGCGCAGCGCAAGCGGCTGATCTACCGCGCGCGCTATTTCGAGCGCGTCTCTGGCA
>DATMWM010000356.1:0-7938 GCA_035562535.1 Rhodocyclaceae bacterium
CCATGGCCGAGGGGCTGGAGCAGATCGCCGCGCTGCCCGACCCGATCGGCGAGATGGGCGAATTCAAGTACCGGCCGAGCGGCATCCAGGTCGGCCGCATGCGCGTGCCGCTCGGCGTGATCGGCATCATCTACGAGGCGCGGCCGAACGTGACCGTCGACGCGGCCGGGCTGTGCCTGAAGGCCGGCAACGCGGCGATCCTGCGCGGCGGCTCCGAGGCGATCCGCGCCAACCGCGTGCTCGCCACTCTGGTGCACGAGGGGCTGGCGGCGGCCGGCCTGCCCGCGACCGCCGTGCAGGTGGTCGGCACCACCGACCGCGCCGCGGTCGGCGAACTGATCACCATGAAGGAATACGTCGACGTCATCGTCCCGCGCGGCGGCAAGGGGCTGATCGAGCGCATCTCGGCCGAGGCGCGCATCCCGGTGATCAAGCACCTGGACGGCATCTGCCACGTCTTCGTCGACGACCAGGCGGACCTGGACAAGGCGGTGCGCATCGCCGACAACGCCAAGACCCAGCGCTACGGTACCTGCAACACCATGGAGACCCTGCTGGTGGCGCAGGGCGCGGCGCAGCGCGTGCTGCCGCGGCTGGCGCGCCTGTACCAGGAGAAGGGCGTGGAACTGCGCTGCTGCCCGGCCACCCGCGCCGTGCTCGAAGCGGCCGGCGTCGCCGGCCTGAAGGACGCGACCGAGGAGGACTGGCGCACCGAGTACCTGGCGCCCATCCTGGCGGTGCGCATCGTGCCCGACCTCGACGCCGCCATCGAGCACATCAACACCTACGGGTCGCAGCACACCGATGCGATCGTCACCGAGAACTACACGAAGGCGATGCGCTTCCTGCGCGAGGTGGATTCCAGCTCGGTGATGGTGAATGCCTCCACCCGCTTCGCCGACGGCTTCGAGTACGGCCTGGGCGCCGAGATCGGCATCTCCACCGACAAGCTCCACGCCCGCGGCCCGGTCGGCCTGGAGGGGCTCACCAGCCTGAAGTGGGTCGTGCTCGGCAACGGCGAGGTGCGCGGCTGAGAGGTGTGACGGTGGAATACGCGCCTTCGGCGCTATTCCACCCTACGGGCCGGGATTTCGCGATGTCGCGTAGGGTGGAATAGCGCGCAGCGCGTATTCCACCGTCGGGCCGATCAGCCTTCGATCAGCCCGAGCCGCGCCAGGCTCGCCAGATTCTCGTCGAGCCCGCTGCGCAGGGCGGCGCGCCAGTCCTGCGCCTCGCTCAGCGCCTGCGGCAGCGCCACCTCCCCCAGCTCGACCGCGGCGACGAGCGACGCGGCGATCCCCGCGCGGTCGCGGCTGCCGTCGAGCAGGCGCAGCAGATGCCGCGAGAACGGGTCGTCCATGTGCACGGTGAACCCAGGTACCGAGGTGAGCTCCCCGCCGCGTGCCGCCTGGGCCCGCGCCAGCGCGAACACCCTCGGCCGGTCGCCTGCGCGGGCCGCCGCGCGGGGCGGATCGAGGTTAAGGTCCACCACGCCGCCGGCATAGGCGCCGAACAGGAACCGGCAGAACTGCCGGCGCTCCTCCTCCGCGTCGGCGGAAACCCGGACGCAGCGGCTGCGTGCCTGGTCGAGCAGGTCGGCAAACGCGAGCGGCCGCGGCCAGAACTCCCCGAGCAGAACCAGCGCCGCCTTGACCAGGCGATGGGCCGCGGTGATCCGCTTGCCGTCCGCGCCCTCGAACTCCAGCGGCGCATCGTCGGCGAGTCCGGGCTCGGCCAGCGGCCGGAAGCGCCCGAGCACGGCCATCTCCGCGACCGCGTCGGCGTCCGGCGCGCCGTCCAGCGCGACGACGGCACGGCAGAGCAGCGTGCGCCGGAAGGCCCGGCCGGAGAGATAGTCCAGGATCTGCTCGCGGTCCTCGCGGCTCGACACGGCCGCCGCCACCTCCGCCTGCACCTCGGGCGGGACGCCTTCGTAGCGGGTGTCGGCAAACGACGCCTCGGTGAGATAGCGCAGCCCGCAGGCTCCGGCCCGCTCCAGGAACCCGGACAGGCTGAACGCGCGCGTGTGCTCGGCCAGGTCGTCGTGGTAGAGCACGTAGTCCGGCGTCTTCTCCAGCCGTGCGATCTGGCCACGGATGATTTCGGCATAGCCCTCGCCCTGGCCCTGCCAGCGGGAGAAGGTGTCGAGGAAGCGCCGCGCCTGCGCGACCGTGCGTTCCGGGTCGGCGATTCCGCGCGTGCCGAAACGCATCAACTCGCCGGCCAGGCTGCGGAAGTGACCGCCCGGCATCGCGTTGTAGCTGACCAGTGCCACGCCGTCCGGGGCCAGGCAGCGCGCGCAAAGATCGAGCAGCTTCGAGCGCACCAGCTCCGGCACCCAGGAATAGACGCCGTGCGCGACGATGTAGTCGAACTCGCCGAGCGAGGCGTCCAGGTCCATGATGTCCGCCTGCCGCAGTTCGACGTTGCCGATCCCGGCTACCTGCGCCATCTCGCGCCCGCGTGCCAGCCCCGCCTCGGTCAGGTCGATGCCGACGCAGCGCGCGGCCGGCAGCCCGGCGGCGACCCAGAGCAGGTGCGTGGCGTCGCCGCAGCCGAGTTCCAGCATGCGGCAGCGCTCCGGCGCCGGCGCGCGCAGGCCGAACAGCCGCGCCAGCGTGCGCATGCGCCGCGGGTGGGCGAACACGCGGGCGTGCCCGGTATAGCGCACCTCGTTGTAAGGATTGCGCGGTGTTGGCATAGTTCGCCCTATGATGCCGCATGCCGGCGCTTCACGTGACGGATGCGCGGGCGGCGGACCTACCGAACGGGAGAAAACACGATGAAAACACGATTGCGCGCACTGATGCTGGCGGCCGCACTGGCTGCCACGCCAGCGCTGGCGGCGAAGGACGTGGCCGGGATCAGCTTCGAGGACAAGACCAAGGTCGGCAGCGCCGAACTGTCGCTGAACGGGGCCGGGCTGCGCACACGCGCCTTCTTCAAGGTGTACGCGATGGGCCTCTACCTGCCGGAGAAGAAGGCCGCCGCGGATGCGGTGCTCGGCCTGAAGGGCGCCAAGCGCATCCAGATCGTCACCCTGCGCGACCTGAGCGCCCAGCAGTTCGCCGACGCGCTGATCGAGCAGTTGCACAAGAACCTGAACGAGTCCGAACTGGCCGCGCTGAATCCGAGCATCGAGGAGTTCAAGGCCACCCTGCTGTCGATCGGCTCGGCGCCGAACGGCACGGCGATCTTCATCGACTACCTGCCCGAGTCCGGCACCCAGCTCTCGGTCAATCGCCAGCCCAAGGGCAAGGCGATCGCCGGCGAGGCCTTCTACCAGGCCCTGCTGCGCATCTGGCTGGGCGCCAAGCCGGCCCAGGACGACCTGAAGGAAGCCCTGCTGGGCAAGTCGAGTTGAGCGCGCATCCGCAGGTTCCGGAGGACGCGGCCGCAAGCTGGGACGCGGTGATCGCCGGGCCCGGCTTCTCGCTCGGCATCCGGGTCGACGGCAGGACGCTTTCGGCGATCGAGTTCCTGCCGCCCGATGCGGCGCCGGCGCGCGCGCCCGGGCGTGGCCGAACGCGTGCGCGCGCAGATCGAGGCCTACCTGCACGACCCGGACGCCGCCTTCGACCTGCCGCTCAAGGCCGCCGGCACGCCCTTCCAGCGCCGGGTGTGGAAGGCGATCCGCGAGATCCCGCGCGGGCGCACCGCCACCTACGGCGAGATCGCCCGCAAGCTGGGCAGCGCGCCGCTGGCGGTCGGCCAGGCCTGCGGGGCCAACCCGTTCCCGCTGGTCGTGCCCTGCCACCGGGTGGTCGGCAGCGACGGAATCGGCGGCTTCGCCCACGCCCGCGACGGCTCGCTGCTGGCGATCAAGCGATGGCTGCTGGAGCACGAGCAGGCAGCCTGAGCACCGCCGCCGCGCTGCCGGAAGCCGAGACCGCGCTGCTGGACGCCTTCTGCGACAGCCTGTGGCTGGAGGACGGGCTGGCGCGCAACTCGCTCTCCGGCTACCGCAGCGACCTGGCCCTGTATGCCGCGTGGCTGGCGCGCCGCGACGCCAGCCTGGCCACCGCCGGCCACGCCGACCTGCACGCCTATCTGCGTGACTTCAGCCGGCGCGCCAAGGCCACCAGCCAGCGCCGGCTGCTGTCCTCGCTGCGGCGCTTCTACCGGCATCTGGTGGCGAGCGGGCACCTGACCGCCGACCCGACCGCCGACATCGATCCGCCGTCCGCCCCGGAGCGCTTCCCGAAGACGCTCACGGAGCGCCAGGTCGAGGCGCTGCTCGCCGCGCCGGACACCGACACGCCGCTCGGCCTGCGCGACCGCGCCATGCTCGAGCTGCTCTATGCCACCGGGCTGCGCGTGTCCGAGCTGGTCGGGCTGAAGCTCTACGAGCTGAGCCTGGACATGGGCGTGGTGCGCGTGTTCGGCAAGGGCTCGAAGGAGCGGCTGGTGCCGCTCGGCCAGGTCGCGCAGGAGTGGATCGAGCGCTTCCTGACGCAGGGCCGTCCGGTGCTGCTCGCCGGCCGCGCCTGCGACCCGGTGTTCGTCACCGCGCGGGCGCGCGGCATGACCCGGCAGATGTTCTGGAACCTGGTCAAGCGCTACGCGCTGCGCGCGGACATCGACCCGGCGCGCATCTCGCCGCACGTGCTGCGCCACGCCTTCGCCACCCACCTGATCAACCACGGCGCCGACCTGCGCGTGGTGCAGCTGCTGCTCGGCCACGCCGACATCTCGACCACCCAGGTCTATACCCACGTGGCGCGCGAGCGGTTGAAGCAGCTGCACGCGCAGCACCACCCGCGCGGCTGAGGGGGTGAGGCGGGATTGAGGATCGAGGATCGAGGATTGAGGAACCAAGGGGCCGTGCGACGCGACCCGCTTGGCTGAGATCATGAAACACGAAACCACCCCGGAAACCCCGGCCACGCGGCTGCTGCGCCAGCGCGGCATCGCGTTTACCGGCCATCTTTATGCCTACGAGGAGCACGGCGGCACGCGGGTGTCGGCGCGCGAGCTGGCGGTCGGGGAGCACGCCGTGGTCAAGACGCTGGTGATGGAGGACGAGGCGCACCGGCCGCTGGTCGTGCTGATGCACGGCGACCGGAAGGTATCGACGAAGGAGCTGGCGCGCCAGATCGGCGCGAAGAAGGTGGAACCCTGCAGGCCGGAGGTCGCCCAGCGCCACACCGGCTACATGGTCGGCGGCACCTCGCCCTTCGGCCTGCGCAAGCCGCTGCCGGTGTGGATCGAGAAGTCGATCCTGGATCTGCCGCGGATCTACATCAACGGCGGCCGCCGCGGCTTCCTGGTCGGCATCGCGCCGCAGGACATCCTGAAGGTGCTCGAAGCGAAAACGGTCGAGTGCGCGATCGAGTAGCTGCGCAGCTCACGCGCGGCCGCGCTCGATGAACACGCCGACCCGCTTGACGCCCTTCATGATGCCGACCTTGGCGATCGACACCTTGACCCAGGGCGCGCCGAACTCGTCGAACAGCAGCGCCACGATGTGCTCGCCCAGGGTCTCGAGCAGGTTGAAGCGGTTCTCGGCCAGGTCGCGGCGGATCCGCGCGATGACTTCCGCATAGTCGATGGTGGCGTCGATGTCGTCGTTGCGGGCGGCCTCGTCCGGCACGCCGAAGGTCAGGTTGATCTCCAGCATCTGCGGCGCGGCCTGCTCGCGCGCGTAGATGCCGACGTTGGCCTCGACCCGCAGATCGTCGATGAAGATGAAGTCCATGCTGCGCTGCCTGTAGAATTCGCCGGATTCTATAGGTTAATTCGCATGGCCATCCTCGGTTTCCTGCTCGCGGGCTATCTGCTCGGCTCGCTGCCGTTCGCGGTGATCGTCAGCCGCGGCTTCGGCCTGGACGATCCGCGCTCCTACGGCTCGAAGAACCCGGGCGCGACCAACGTGCTGCGCTCGGGCAACAAGCTCGCCGCCCTGCTCACCCTGCTCGGCGACGCGCTCAAGGGCTGGCTGGCGGTGTGGCTGGCGCAGCGCTACGCCCCGGAATTCGGCCTGGGCAGCCTGGCCATCGCCTTCACCGGGCTGGCGGCCTTCCTCGGCCACGTCTTCCCGGTGTTCCTGCGCTTTCGCGGCGGCAAGGGCGTGGCCACCGCCGCCGGCGTGCTCGTCGGCTACGGCCCCTGGATCGGGCTGGTCGTGCTCGGCGTGTGGATCGCCACGGCGGCGCTGTTCCGCTACTCGTCGCTGGCGGCGGTGGTGGCCGCGGTGTGCGCGCCCTTCGTCATCCTGAAGTTCCAGGGCGCCGACGACTATTTCGCCGCGGCCACGGTGATGTCCACGGTGCTGATCCTGCGGCACCTGGGCAACATCAAGCGGCTGGCGGCCGGCCAGGAAAGCCGCATCGGCCGGAAGAAGTCCCCCGAACAGGGCGCCGCCGAACCCACGAACCGCAATTGACGCGGCTGGTTTATTTTTCAGGTCCTTCCGGCTTCGGTGCGGGCACCGGTAGGGAAAGGCGGCGGGAATGGTCCCCTCGCCCCTGGCGGGCGAGGGACAGGGAGAGGGGGAGAGAAGCCTCGGTTTCCACCCTCACCCCCGCCCTCTCCCATCGAGGGAGAGGGAGTTTCGTGGCGAACCGAAACGCTATCGACCCACGCGAAATCCGGATGAACCTTGTTTTTGTGCTACGGATAGACCGGAAGTAGGGCCTGCGCCCTTGCCGTGCGGTTCAGCCTTCGACGTCGCAGATGCGCTCGTGGGCGAACGTCCCCAGCGCCGAGAGGTCTTCGCTTTCGAGGTCGATCACCCGCAGACCTTCGGGCGCGCGATGGGCGCGCAGTCCGGGCAGTCCGCCGGCCTGGTCCATGGCATGCTGCTCGGAATAGAAGGTGCGGCCGAGCTGGTAGGCCGAGCCCGAGCAGGTGACGATGCGGCCGTCCTTGAGTTCGACGATGGCGCTGGTGGTGATCAGCGTGCCGTCGCCTATCTTCGGATGGTTCCACACGAGCCCGCGGTAGCGGGGGCCAGGCAGCACCGGCCAGCAGGGGTCGAGCCGAACGGCCGCTCCGCCTGGAATCTTCGCTTCGTTGCCGCTCATGAGGCCGCTCCATCCCGCCACGTGGTCAGACGAAACAATAACGGTGCCGCAGCGCCGGCCTGAAGTCTGGCTGGCCCCGTTCGGTCCGGGGCACCGGCGATGCCGGTTTTTTCGCGGCCCTGCGCAGGATGCTTGTTGGTAAACTCCAGCCTCCGACAAACAACGGGTACTGCTCAGGATGAACAAGAAGGAATTCATCGACGCCGTCGCCGCTTCCCACGACAACCTCTCGCGCGCCGAAGTCGGCAGGATCGTCGCTACCGTGCTGGACACGATCTCGAACGAGATAAAGCGCGGCCGCAAGGTCCAGATCACGGGATTCGGCACGTTCGCCACGACGAAGCGCAAGGCGCGCAAGGGCAGGAACCCGAAGACCGGCGAGCCGATCAGGGTCCCGGCCATGACGCTGCCGAAGTTCTCCCCGGGGCGCACCCTCAAGGAACTGGTCGGCAAGAAGAAGTAGTCGCTGCGCGGTCCGCGGCGAGTCGGGGCCCCGTTCGGGGCCCTCTTACATTCGGCGGTCGCCACCGGGCGCGGGACTAATGTTCCCTACCCGCACAGCCGTAGTTGCCCGGGTCGGACTTCCGTCGGAGTGCCCGAGCCACACAGCGCTCCTCGTACGGGTTCATTGAGCGGGGGGGCTCATGGGCGTACTGGTGGAATGGACGGACGCGTTGAGCGTCGGCGTGGACGAGATCGATTCCCAGCACAAGGTGCTGGTCGGGATGCTCAACGATCTGCACGCGGCGATCCTGGGCCACCGCGGCTCGGCCGAATGCCGCGCCGTGCTCGACCGCCTCGCCGAATACACGCGCGTGCATTTCACGACCGAGGAAGGCCTGATGCGCCTGCTCAAGTACCCCGGTTTCGAGATCCACCGCAAGCAGCACGAGGAACTGCTCCAGGAGGTCGT
>DATMWM010000357.1:0-2797 GCA_035562535.1 Rhodocyclaceae bacterium
ATCCGCGCAGCAACTACTTCCTGGCGCGTGCGCACCTGCTCTCCCGCGTGCCGGTCCCGCCGCCAGCACCAGGACTTCGCGCGCGGCGAGCAGCACCGGCAGGGTGAGCGTCAGGCGGGCCACCGGCGGGTCGCCCCGTGCAGCCACCGCGGCGGTCCAGCGTTCGCGCTCGGCCAGCGCCGGATCCCCGGGAAAGAGCGAGGCGACGTGGCCGTCGGCGCCGACGCCGAGCAGGATCAGGTCGAAGGCGGGGAAGGCCGCCTCCGGCTGGCGCGGCGCGAAGAAGCCGCGGAGTTCAGCCTCCCAGCGGGCGGCGGCCTCCGCGGCGGGAACCTCGGCCGGCGCGGGATGGATCTGCCGCGGCGGGACCGGCACGCGGGAGAGCAGGTGCGCTTGCGCCAGGAAGTGGTTGCTGCGCGGATCGTCCAGCGGCACGCAGCGCTCGTCGCCCCAGAACAGATGGGTATCTGTCCAGGGCACCGGGGCTGCCGGTGGCGGGCCGCTCAGCGCCTCGTAGAGCGCCTGCGGCGTGCGCCCGCCCGAGAGCGCGGCGACGAACTCGCCACGCGCCGCGACCGCGGCCCGCGCCGCCGCGGCGAAGCGCAGTGCCGCCGCCGCCGCCAGGGCGGGGAGGTCGGGATGACGTTCGATTTCGACGGTCAAGGCGCCGGCGTCAGGGCGTGCGCCAGTGCCGGCCGTCCGCCGCCGGCAGCGCCGCTGCGGCGGGCGGGCCCCAGGAGCCGGCGGGGTAGCCGTGCAGGGTGCAGGCGCCGCAGGCGCTGCCCGCCCGCCAGGTTTCGAGCACCCCGGTCACCAGTTCCCAGGCGGCCTCCATCGCGTCGCTGCGCACGAACAGCGTCTGGTCGCCGAGCATGCAGTCGAGCAGCAGGCGCTCGTAGGCCTCGGGCGGCTCGACGCCGAACACGCTGCGGTAGTCGAAGCGCAGGGTCAGCGAACCCATGCAGGTCTTGGTGCCCGGGCGCTTGGCCTCGACGGTCACGGCGATGCCTTCCTCGGGTTGGACGTTGAGCACCAGCACGTTGGGCGCGGCGCTGCCCGCGATCAGGGGCGCGAAGATGCTGTGGGGCACGGGCTTGAAGGCGATGGCGATCTCGCTGACGCGGCGCGCCAGGCGCTTGCCCGAGCGCAGGTAGAAGGGCACGCCGGACCAGCGCCAGTTGTCCACCATCAGCCGCGCCGCTGCGAAGGTCTCGGTCACCGAATCGGTCGCCACGCCCGCTTCCTCGCGATAGCCGGCCATGCCGGCGCTGGGGGTGTATTGGCCGCGCACCAGCCAGCGGTCCAACTCGGCGGGCTCGCGCGGCAGGGGCCGCAGGGCGCGCAGCAGCTTGACCATCTCGTCGCGGTGCAGGTCGGCCTCCATGCGCGCCGGCGGCTCCATCGCCACCAGCGCCAGCATCTGCAGCATGTGGTTCTGGAACATGTCCCGCAGGCAGCCCGCGCGGTCGTAGTAGCCGGCGCGGTTTTCCACGCCCACGCCTTCGGCCACGGTGATCTGCACGTGGTCGATGTGCTCGCGGTTCCACAGCGGCTCGAACAGGCGGTTGGCGAAGCGGAACATCATGATGTTCTGCACCGTCTCCTTGCCCAGGTAGTGGTCGATGCGGTAGATCTGCCGCTCGCCGAGCACCGACTTGAGACGCCGGTCGAGTTCGCGGGCGCTGGCGAGGTCGCGTCCGAAGGGCTTCTCGACGACCAGCCGGCGCCACGCCGCCTCCTCGCCGGATTCGCGCAGCAGGCCGGCCGCGCCGAGCCGCTGCGCCACCGGTGCGTGCAGGTCCGGCGGCAGGGCGAGATAGAACAGGCAGTTTCCGCCGGTACGGTGATCCGCCGACCGGGCCTCGATCTCCCGGGCGAGCGCAGCGTAGAGTTCGTCGCCTTCGTAGGCGCCGGCGGCGAAACCGCAGCGTCCGGCGAAGTCCGCGGCCTCGGCCGCGCCGGCGCCGATGCCCTCCAGCGTGCGGATCACGGCGGCGCGGAAGGATGCGGTGTCGCCGCTGCGGCCGGCGCCCAGGACGAAGAAGGACTCGGGCATCAGGCCGCGGCGCTGCAGCCGAAACAGGCTGGGCAGCAGCTTGCGGTGGGCGAGGTCGCCGCTGGCGCCGAAGATCACCAGTCCGCAGGGTGCCGGCCGCGTCTCGCCGCAGGGCTCGCCGTGCAGTTCGACGTCCGCGCGGACGGCATCCACCGCGCGTCAGGCCTTCTTCACGTCGTGCCCGCCGAACTGGTTGCGCATGGCGGCGAGCAGTCGGTCGGCGAAGGGCGATTCGGTGCGGGAGCGGAAGCGGTTCTGCAACGCGGCCGTGATCACCGGTATCGAGCAGGCCAGGTCGATCGACTCCTGGACCGTCCAGCGCCCCTCGCCGGAATCCGGCACCCACGCGGCGATGCCGTCCAGGTCCGGGCTTTCCGCGAGGGCGCGGGCGGAGAGGTCGAGCAGCCAGGAGCGCACCACGCTGCCGTGGCGCCACAGTTCGGCGATCGCCGGCAGGTCGAGGCCGAAGTCCTCCTTGCGCGCCATCAGCTCGAAGCCCTCGGCATAGGCCTGCATCAGGCCGTACTCGATGCCGTTGTGGATCATCTTGACGAAATGACCGGAACCGCCGGGGCCGACCCGCGCCCAGCCCCGCTCCGGCGCCAGCGTGTCCAGGACCGGCCGCAGCCGCTCCACCGCGGCCGCCTCGCCCCCGAGCATCAGGCAGTAGCCCTCGGTCAGGCCCCAGACTCCGCCGCTGGTGCCGCAGTCGACGAAGTGCAGGCCGCGTTCGGCCAGCAC
>DATMWM010000358.1:0-6476 GCA_035562535.1 Rhodocyclaceae bacterium
GTCGGTGTCGCCGCCCTTGGGCGGGCGGGCGAAGTTGGCGACCACGCCGCGCGCCCATTCCTCGGTCTTCTGTTCGCCCAGGTGGGCGATCAGGGCCGAGCCGAGCGACAGGTTGTAAGGGTGGGAGCCTGAGCGCGAGCAGAGCTTGCCCTTCAGCTTCGGGTTCGCCAGGTCCTCGTAGTTCTGCACATCCGCCGGATTCACCTTGGCCTTGCCGTAGATGATCACCCTTGCGCGGGTGGAGAAGGCGAACCAGTCCGCGGTACGCAGGTTGGCCGGGATGCGCTCCTCGAGCACCTTCGATTTCACCGGGGCGAACAGGCCTAGCGCGTCGGCCTGGGCCAGCCGGGCGGCATCCACGGTGATGAACACGTCGGCCGGGCTGTTGGCGCCTTCGTTCTTGATGCGCTCGAGCAGTTCGTCCTCCTTGCCCTCGATGCGCTTGATGCGGATCCCGGTCTGCCTGGTGAAATTCTCGTAGAGCGCCTCGTCCGTCTGGTAGTGGCGGGCGGAATAGAGGTTGAGCTCCTTGTCCTCGCCCCGGACCGGCCCGGCGAGCAGCGCGGCGACGGCGCCGAACGCGATCAAACAGCGCTTCATGCTTTCTCCTGGATCAATTGTTGATAGTTGAGTGTGGAATTGTATCAGGAAATATTCTTGTCCGCAAATGCGAATCATTCTTGACAATTAGAGATGAGAATATTTATCATCTTCTCGTCCAATCGCTCGGGGAGTCCCCATGCAGGCCCTACTCGTCGGCGCCGACCGGCTCGGCAACATCCCGGACGTGCTCGCCGACCATGGCATCACCATCCGGCAGCACGTCTCCGGCCGCGACCGCTCCCACCAGCGCAAGCTGCCCAGCCTGCCCAAGGGCATACAGATGGTCATCCTGTTCACCGATTTTCTCGGCCACAACGTGATGCAGAGCTTCCGCTCCGCCGCCCGGGAGGAGGGCGTCCCGCTGGTGTGCTGCCGGCGCTCGGTGTGCAGCCTGCGCCAGGCCCTGGCCGCCGGCGAGGCGAACTGCGCCGCCTGCCCGCGCCGCCCCGGCTAGGGCTCCGAGGAAAGGAAGCGCAGTTCGGTGGTCAGGCGGCCCTCGAACTGGGCGTCGTAGAACACTTCGTTCGCCGCCCTCCAGATGCGGAATCCCGGCTGCTCCCGGACGTTCGCATCGCCGTAGCGCAGGTTCGGGGCTTCCAGCGTGACCCGCATCGACACCCGCATCGGGTAATAGCCGTCCAGGAAGCGCCGCAGGAACGGGCCGTTGCGCAGCACGTAGCTGCCGTCGGCTTCGTGCCGCAGCGCCCGGCTCTGCGCCTGCAGGCACAGCCGCGCGCCGCGCTGCGTCTGGCGCAACTGGACGGTGTGGCCCTCCACCCAGACCTCGCCGATGCCCTCGGCAGCTACCACCCGGATGTCGCGGATGCGGTCCCGGCTGAACACGATCTGGCTGCTCGGCACCGCGTCCAGGGCGTCGTGGCACTGCTCGATCGCCACCCAGCCGTCGGCCAGGCTGGTCGCGGCGATCACGACGTGGTTCTGGTGGTGATGGACCGGCTTGTCCGGCAGCCGGGGCAGGAAGCTCAGTTCGCCATCGCTGACCCGGGAGGCCGGGGGTGCGTCGAGCAGCGCCTCGGCTTCCTCCGCCCCGGGTTCCTCGGCCGCCGCAGACGCGGCGAGCAACCCGAGGACGCAGAGGAACGTGGCGAGGGGTCGAAACATGGTCGCTTCCTTCGTGCGGGCGCGGCCGCGGCGGCGCGCTCTCGCCGTTCGACCGGGCGTGCCGGCCGCGGTTCGCGGCGATCGGGCGCCGCGACGGGCGGACGATTCGCGTTTCCCGGAGTCCCGCAACCTGTTTGGGTATAATCGCCCAAATAATTCTGCGGTGCGCCATAAGGGCGCTCGATGGGAATCGGGACCCGGAGGAGGAGACAGGCTCATGGATCCGTTCAAGGCTTATCTGGTCGAGCAGCAGGACGGCAAGATCGCGGGCCGCTTCGTGCAGTTCTCGCCCGAGCAGTTCGACCGGGGCGAGGTCACGCTGCGCGTCGCCTATTCCAGCATCAACTACAAGGACGCACTGGCCGCCACCGGGGCGGGCAAGATAATCCGCCGCTACCCCTGCGTGGCCGGCATCGACATGGCCGGCACCGTGGTCGAGAGTGCCGACGGCCGGTTCAAGCCGGGCGACCAGGTGATCGCCACCAGCTACGACATCGGCGTGGCCCATCACGGCGGCTATGCCGAGTACGGCCGGGTGCCCGCCGACTGGGTGGTGCCGCTGCCGGCCGGCATGAGCCTGTACGAGTCGATGGCGCTGGGCACCGCCGGGTTCACCGCCGCCCTGGGCATCGTGCGCATGGAGGACAACGGCCTGGCGCCGGCGAACGGACCGGTGATCGTCACCGGCGCCACCGGCGGCGTGGGCAGCCTGGCGATCGACATGCTGGCCCGCCTCGGCTACGCGGTGACCGCGCTGACCGGCAAGGAGGCCGAGACCGGCTACCTGAAGGGCCTGGGCGCGGCCGAGGTCATGCTGCGCGGCGGCCTCGACCTGTCGAAGATCCGCCCGCTCGACCGGGCGCTGTGGGCCGGCGCGGTGGACAACCTGGGCGGGGACGTGCTCGCCTGGATCGCCAGCACGATGAAGCAGAACGGCACCATCGCCAGCATCGGCCTGGCCGCGAGCATGAGCCTGAACACCACGGTCGCCCCGTTCATCCTGCGCGGCGCCAGCCTGCTCGGCATCGATTCCGGCTACTGCGCCATGCCGCTGCGCCGCCGGGTCTGGGAGCGGCTGGCCGGCGACCTGCGCCCGCCGCACCTGGCGGAACTCACGCGCACCGTCGGTTTCGACGCGATCCCCGGCCTGTTCGACGAGTTCCTCCAGGGCAGGGCGCGCGGCCGGGTCGTGGTCGACATCGCGGGCTGACAGAAAGAGGCCATGTCCGACAACGAGCCGGCAGCGCACCCGCGGGTGCTCATCGTCGACGACTCCCGCATGGTGCGGGCGTCGATCACCCGACTGATCCGCGACGCCTACGAGGTGCGCGAGGAGGGCGACGGCGAGGCGGGCTGGCAGACGCTGCTGCTCGACCCGACGCTGCAGGTGGTGATCTCCGACCTGTCGATGCCCAAGCTCGACGGCTACGGCCTGCTCGAGCGCATCCGCGCCTCGAAGATCTCGCGCATCCAGTCGATCCCGGTGATCATGATCTCCGGCGACGAGGATGACGCCGCCCGCGCCAAGGCCAAGGACCTGGGCGCCACCGATTTCATCACCAAGGGCATCGGCACGGTCGAGCTGCTCACCCGGCTGCAGGGCGCCATCCAGGCCGCGCAGATGCGCCGCGAACTGGACGAATCCCGCCAGGCGCTGGCCGACCAGAAGCCGGTGGATCCGAAATACGGGCTGGTCACCGCCCAGTACCTGCTGATGCACGGAGCGCAGATGCTCTCGCTCGCGAAACGCCAGGCCGGCGAAGTCTCGGCGATGGTGATCGAGGTCGACCACTTCGACGAACTGGGCCAGAAATACGGGCTGCAGGTTTCCGCCCTGATCATCCGGAAGCTGGCCAAGATTCTCGGCACTAAGGTGCGCAAGGAAGACACCGTGGCCCAGCTTGCCGAGGCGCGCTTCGGCATCATCACGCCGAGCATCAGCATCCAGCAGTGCGGCGCGTTCGCCATGCGGCTGCGCGGGGCGATCGAGCAGATCGCGCTCGGCTACCGCGGCGAGCTGATCCGCATCAGCCTGACCATCGGGCTGGCCAACAGCGCCAGCGACGGTTGCGATTCGATCGACGAGCTGATCGGCACGGCGGTCGGCCGCATCCGCAAGGGACAGGCCGAGGGCGGCAACCGGGTAATCGGCGCCGAGGGCGCGGTGGTGCGCCCGGCGGTCGAGCCGGCCAACCTGGAGCGCGCCCATGCCATGCTGCAGAACAAGTCTTTCGCGGAACTCAAGCCGCAGCTCGCCGCGCTGACCCAGCGGCTGCTGCCGGTGCTCGAGTTCATCGAGTCCGAATACCGGGTGGGCATCCCCTTGAAGGCCCTGGCCGACAAGTGCGGGGCCCAGCCGGAAAAACCCAAGAACGAATAAATGCCGACAGACGGAGCAGGGACACAGGAGTGAGGAGAAGATGACGACGTATCAGGAGTTCCACAAGCGTTCCATCGAACAGCCGGATGCCTTCTGGGCCGAGCAGGCCGGGATGGTGGACTGGCACAAGCCGCCGCAGAAGATCTGCGACTACAGCAAGCCGCCCTTCGTCAAGTGGTTCGTCGGCGGCGAGACCAACCTCTGCCACAACGCGGTCGACCGCCATGCCGCGAAGCGGCCGGACGCGCCGGCGCTGATCTACATCTCGACCGAGACCGACGAGGAGAAGACCTACAGCTTCGCCGAGCTGAAGACCGAGGTGATGCGCATGGCGGCGATCATGCAGTCGCTCGGCGTGGGCAAGGGCGACCGGGTGCTGATCTACATGCCGATGATCGCCGAGGCCTGCTTCGCCATGCTGGCCTGCGCGCGCATCGGCGCGATCCACTCGGTGGTGTTCGGCGGCTTCGCCTCCGGATCGCTGGCCACGCGCATCGACGATGCCAAGCCCAAGCTGGTCGTGTCCTCGGACGCCGGCATGCGCGGCGGCAAGGCGGTGCCCTACAAGAACCTGCTGGACGAGGCCTGCAAGCTGGCGCAGTTCCCGCCGCAGAAGGTGCTGATGATCGACCGCGGCCTGGACAAGGGCTGGCCGCGGGTCGCGGACCGCGACGTCGATTACGCATCCCTGCGCGCGCAGCACATGGACGCGCAGGTGCCCTGCACCTGGCTGGAGTCCTCCGAGCCGTCGTACATCCTCTACACCTCGGGCACCACGGGGAAACCGAAGGGCGTGCAGCGCGATACCGGCGGCTACGCGGTGGCGCTGGCCGCCTCGATGAAGTACATCTTCACCGGCTTCGAGGGCGAGACCATGTTCTCCACCTCGGACATCGGCTGGGTGGTCGGCCATTCCTACATCATCTACGGGCCGCTGATCGCCGGCATGGCCACCGTGATGTACGAGGGCACGCCGCTGCGCCCGGACGCCGGCATCTGGTGGAAGATCGTCGAGCAGTACAAGGTCAACGTCATGTTCTCGGCGCCGACCGCGGCGCGCGTGCTGAAGAAGCAGGACCCGGCCTACATGCACAAGTACGACCTGTCCTCGCTCAAGCACCTGTTCCTCGCCGGCGAGCCGCTCGACCAGCCGACCCACGAGTGGATCATGGGCGAGCTCGGCCTGCCGGTGATCGACAACTACTGGCAGACCGAGACCGGCTGGCCGATGCTCTCGGCGGTGCACGGGGTGGAGAAGACGCCGCTCAAGTTCGGCACGCCGTCCTTCCCGGTCTATGGCTACAACCTGAAGATCTTCCGCGAGGACGGCAGCGAGTGCGCGCCGAACGAGAAGGGCATCGTCGGCGTCGTGCCGCCGCTGCCGCCGGGCTGCCTGACGACCGTCTGGGGCCAGGACGAGCGCTTCGTGTCCACCTACTTCTCGCTGTTCAAGTCGCCGCTGGTCTATTCCTCCTTCGACTGGGGCATACGCGACGAGCAGGGCTACTACTACATCCTCGGTCGCACCGACGACGTGATCAACGTGGCCGGCCACCGGCTGGGCACCCGCGAGATCGAGGAGGCGGTGCAGGCGCACGCGGCGATCGCCGAGGTGGCGGTGGTCGGCGTGGCCGACCAGTTGAAGGGCCAGGTGCCGGTGGCCTTCGCGGTGGTCAAGGACGCGGCGAAGGTCGCCACGCCCGAGCTGACCAAGGCGCTGGAAAAGGAGGTGATGGCCACGGTGGACGGCATCCTCGGCGCGATCGCCCGGCCCGGCCGGGTGCATTTCGTCACCGGACTGCCCAAGACCCGCTCCGGCAAGATGCTGCGCCGCTCGATCCAGGCCCTGGCGGAGGGTCGCGATCCGGGCGACCTGACCACCATCGACGATCCGGGCACGCTGGAGCAGATCAGGAACGCGCTCGGAATAAAGTAGCCCGCACCCGGCCCGAAAAAGGCCCGCCGCGCGCGGGCTTTTTTCTTGCCGTCCGCCCGGAGGATCCGGCGGCCGGTTGAACCGAATCGCCGCCCGGACTGTCTGCTTGGGGGCTTGTCCGGAACGGCGCTGCGTTGCAGCAGATGCCGGCCGAAACAACGAACGAGAGGGAACATGCAGATCCTGTTTTTCGTCCTGGGCCTGGGTGCCCTGGTCCTCGGCGCCGAGCTGCTGGTGCGCGGTGCTTCGAAGCTCGCCCTGTCCTTCGGCATCTCGCCGCTTGTGGTCGGGCTGACCGTGGTGGCCTTCGGCACCAGCTCGCCGGAGATGGCGGTGTCGGTGCAGTCCGCCTTGTCCGGGCAGGTCGACCTGGCGCTCGGCAACGTGGTCGGCTCGAACATCTTCAACGTGCTGTTCATCCTCGGCGTCTCGGCC
>DATMWM010000359.1:0-2601 GCA_035562535.1 Rhodocyclaceae bacterium
CCAGCATCTCGAAGGCTTGCTTGCGCCCGAGGTTGCGCGCCAGCCCGACGCCGGGGGTGGAGCAGAACAGCCCGAGGTTGATGCCGGAAACCGCGAATCGCGCGCCCTGCGCGGCCACCGCCAGGTCGCACATCGACACGAGCTGGCAGCCCGCCGCGGTGGCGATGCCATGCACCCGGGCGATCACCGGCTGCGGCAGTTCGGTGAGCGTCATCATCATCCGGCCGCACTGGCGGAACAGCGCCTGCTGGAACGCCTTGGAGTCGTCCGAGCGCATCTCCTTCAGGTCGTGGCCGGCGCAGAACGCCTTGCCCGCGCCGGCGATCACCACCACCCGCACCGACGCGTCGCCCCCGATCGCGTCCAGCTCGGCCTGCAGCGCCGCCACCAGCTCGCGCGACAGCGAATTGAACTGGGTCGGGCGGTTCAGGGTCAGGGTCGCCACCCCGCCCGCGTCGGCGCGCAGCAGGACCGCCTCGCCAGAGCCGTGCGGCGGCGCGCTCATGACATCTGCGACTGCAGGTAGTTCTGCAGGCCGATCTGGTCGATCAGCCTGAGCTGGATCTCCAGCCAGTACGCATGATCTTCCTCGGTGTCGTCGAGCATCTGCTCGAGGATCTCGCGGGTGACGAAGTCGCCCTTCTGCTCGCACAGGGCGATCGCCATACGCAGGTCGGCCACCACCTCCAGTTCCAGGTCGAGGTCGTTGCGCAGCATCTCGGGCACGGTCTTGCCGATGCGCAGCGCGTCGCGCTTGTCCAGCACCGGCGCGCCCTCCAGGAACAGGATGCGCTTGATCAGGGCGGTGGCATGACCGGTTTCGTCCTGGCGCTCGTGCTCGATGCGCTCGTAGAGTTTGGCGTAGCCCCAGTTCTCGTACATCCGGGAATGCAGGAAATACTGGTCGATGGCCGTGAGTTCCCCGGCCAGCAGGTCGTTCAGCGTGTTGATTACATCGGCGTCGCCGCGCATGGATGACCTCCTCTTCTCTGTCGGTGGTTGGGTGTTATTTGCTGTTGACCGGTGCGGCGCTCATTCGATCGCCGCGGCGGACTTCGCCTGCTCGCGCAGCACGTATTTCTGGATCTTGCCGGTCGAGGTCTTGGGCAGCGGGCCGAAGACGATCCTGCGCGGCGACTTGAAGCCCGCCAGGCGCTCGCGGCAGAACGCCACGATCTCCTCGGCGCTGGCGCTGGCGCCCTCCTTGAGTTCGACGAAGGCGCAGGGCACCTCGCCCCACTTCGGGTCGGGCGTGGCCACCACCGCGGCGGCCATCACCGACGGATGCCTGTAGAGCACGTCCTCCACCTCGATCGAGGAGATGTTCTCACCGCCGGAGATGATGATGTCCTTGGAGCGGTCCTTGATCTTCACGTAGCCGTCCGGCTGCATCACCGCCAGGTCGCCGGTGTGGTACCAGCCGCCGCGGAAGGCTTCCTCGGTCGCCTTGGGATTCTTCAGGTAGCCCTTCATGGTGAGGTTGCCGCGGAACATCACCTCGCCCATGGTCTCCCCGTCCCGGGGCACCGGCTGCATGGTCTGCGGGTCGATCACCGCGATGCCTTCCTGGCAGTGGTAGCGCACGCCCTGGCGCCCGTTCAGCCGCACCTGCTCCTCCAGCGGCAGTTCACGCCAGGCCTCGTGCTTGGCGCATACCGCCGCCGGTCCGTAGGTCTCGGTCAGGCCATACACATGGGTGAGGTCGAACCCGATCTTCGCCATGCCCTCGATCACCGCGGCCGGCGGCGGCGCGGCGGCGATCAGGCCGGACACCTTGTGATCGATGCCGCGACGCCATTCCTCGGGCGCGTTGGCGATCAGGCTGTGCACGATCGGCGCACCGCAGTAATGGGTCACCCGGTGGGCGCGGATCGCCTCCAGGATCAGCCGCGGATCGACCCGCCGCAGGCAGACGTTGGTGCCGGCATTGGCCGCCATGGTCCAGGGGAAGCACCAGCCGTTGCAGTGGAACATCGGCAGGGTCCACAGATACACCGCGTGCGGCGGCATGCCCCAGGAGACGATGTTCGACAAGGCATTCAGGTAGGCGCCGCGGTGGTGGTAGACCACGCCCTTGGGGTTGCCGGTGGTGCCCGAGGTGTAGTTGAGCGAAATCGCGTCCCACTCGTCCGCCGGTCCCTGCCAGGCAAAGGCCGGGTCGCCGCCGGTCAGCCACGCCTCGTACTCGACGCTGCCGAGCCGTTCGCCCGGGCCCGCATACTCCGCGTCGTCGACGTCCACCACGAAGAGTTGCCGCTGCGTCAGTTCCAGCGCCTTGCGCACCGTGGCCGAATACTCCCGGTCGGCGATCAGCAGCTTCGCCTCGCCGTGGTCGAGCATGAAGGCGACCGTCTGAGCGTCGAGCCGCGTGTTCATGGTGTTCAGCACCGCGCCGCTCATCGGCACGCCGAAATGGCATTCGAGCATCTCCGGCGTGTTGTTCAGCATCACCGCCACCGTGTCGCCTTGCCCGATGCCGCGCTGCTTCAGCACCGAGGCCAGCCTGCGGCTGCGCCGGTAGGTGTCCGCCCAGGTGTAGCGGCGCGCGCCGTGGATCGCCGACGGGCGCTCCGGATAGACGCTGGCCGAGCGGTCCAGGAA
>DATMWM010000360.1:0-8969 GCA_035562535.1 Rhodocyclaceae bacterium
GTTGGGACAGGGGCGCGCGCCGGGGGAGGAATCGCCGCAGGGCGCGGCGCCGGTTTGCGGCTGATCCGGCTCAGTCCCTCGATCAGCCTGCCCAGGCGCTGCTCGTCGCGCTTGAGCGTGCTGATCTCGCGTCGCCGCGACTTGATCGCGTCCGAGATCCGGGCGAGCACGGTGCGCCGGCGCTCCTGCTGGACGAGCAGGGTGTCGCGCTCCTTCTGCTGGCTGCGCTCGATCTCGTCCAGGCGGGCGACCGCGTCGCGGATCTGGGCGGCGATCGTCTGTCGATGGTCCAGGGCGAGCCGCAGGCTCTGGATCAGTTCCGCCTGGCCCTTGGACAGCTTTCCCAGGAAGTAGGCGTCGCGCTCGACCTCGGCCGGATCCTTCCCGCTCAGCAGCAGGCGCAGGCCGTCCACGTCCCCGGTCAGGTAGCGCCGGTGCAACAGATGCGCCAGCCGCTCCTGCTGCACCGCGATGTCGGCCTCCAGCCGCCGGGCGTCGGTCTCCAGCGCGCTCAGGTCGCGCCGGGTGGCGCTGCGCTGCTCGGTCAGCCCGCGCAGCCGGCGGTTCGCCTCCGAGATCGCGCGCTCGGCCTCGGCCAACTGGTCCGCGACGTCGGCCCGGGACTCCTCGGCGTCGGCGACTTCCTTGCGCAGCGCCTCGATGCGCTCCTTGAGGTCGTCGAGTTCCGCCTTCTTTTCCTGGACGTCCGGACTGCGCGGCTTGGCGGCCGCGTGGGCGGCGCCCGCAGGGATCAGCCAGAGCGCCGTCAGCAGGGCGGGCAGCCATGCCGGGGCATGGCCGGAGCGGCGCGTCACCCGACTGGGCACGCGCTTCGATGCCGCCCGCCCGCGCGTCCCATCAGCCCGCCTTGCCCTGATTGGCCACCGCCTGCATCGCCGCCTTGATCGCCGACTCGTCGCCCAGGTAGTAGCTGCGGATCGGCTTGAGCGCCTCGTCCAGTTCGTAGACCAGGGGCTGTCCGGTCGGGATGTTCAGCTCGACGATGTCCGAGTCCGAGATGTTGTCCAGGTACTTGATCAGCGCGCGCAGGCTGTTGCCGTGAGCGGCGACGACCACGCTCTTGCCCGAACGCACGGTCGGCGCGATGGTGTTGTGCCAGTAGGGCAGGAAGCGGGCCACGGTGTCCTTCAGGCATTCCGTGCGCGGAAACTCCTCCGGCTTGAGATCCGCGTAACGCGGGTCGCCGTGCCCGGTGCGCGGGTCCGCGGGCTCCAGCGGCAGCGGCGGCACGTCGTAGGAGCGGCGCCACACCTTGACCTGGGACTCGCCGAACTGCGCGGCGGTCTCCGCCTTGTTCAGGCCCTGCAGCGCGCCGTAGTGCCGCTCGTTGAGACGCCAGGAGTGATGCACCGGGATCCACATGCGGTCCAGTTCCTCCAGGGCGATCCACAGCGTGCGGATGGCGCGCTTGAGCACCGAGGTGAAGGCGAGGTCGAAGGCGAACCCGCTCTCCCTCATCAACCGGCCGGCGGCCTGGGCCTCGGCCCGTCCCTTGTCGGTGAGATCCACGTCCGTCCAGCCGGTGAAGCGGTTCTCCTTGTTCCAGACCGATTCCCCATGACGCAACAAAACCATTTTGTACATGTCAATTACCCTGTGGAAACAAACGTAAACGGGCCTCGGGCGAAAGTTGCGCCACAAAAAAACAGTGTGCGCCCTTGAGCCGACATTATTTTATAATATTCAAATACTGCCTCTCATTGGACGAATGCCGTGGAAAACGAGCTGCTGGACCTGATAGACAAACGGGAACACATCGAAACCGCCGCCCGTGCGCTCAAGTCGATCTCCCATCCCCTGCGTCTGAAGATCCTCTGCGTCATCGGGGACCAGGAAGCCTGCGTGCAGGAGATTGTAGACTCGGTCGGCACCTCGCAGAGCAACATCTCGCAGCACCTGGCGATTCTGCGCGACAAGGGGGTGCTGCTCACCCGCAAGGACGCCAATCGCGTCTACTATCGCGTCGGCGACCAGCGGACGCTGCAGCTCATCGTGCTGATGCGCGAGGTGTTCTGCGGCGTGCCCCAGCGCTAGGCGGAGGCGGACGATGGACATGCAGTTCCTGCAGGACAACGCGATGTGGCTGGCGCTGGCGGCCGCGTCAGGCGGCATGCTGCTCTGGCCGATGATCCGCGGCGGCGCCGGCGGTCCGGCGGTGTCGCCGATGGAGGCCACGATGCTGATAAACCGCGAGGACGCGGTCGTGGTCGACGTGCGCGAGCCCCAGGAGTACGCGGGCGGCCACCTGCCGAACGCCCGCCACATCCCGGTGGGCGACATCGACAAGCGGCTGCGCGAGCTGGAAAAGTTCAAGAACAAGCCGGTGATCGTGGTGTGCCGCAGCGGGGCGCGCTCCGGGTCGGCCTGCGGCGCGCTGCGCAAGGGCGGCTTCGAAAAGGTTTACAATCTGACCGGCGGCATGGGCGCCTGGGAACAGGCCGGGATGCCGGTGATCAAGAAGTAGGCTGTCCAAGCAAGCTGTCCATGCGAGCACCATGCCAAACGTCGTCATGTACTCCACGGCCATCTGCCCGTATTGCATCCGCGCGGAGCAGCTGCTGCACAAGAAGGGCGTCACCGCGATAGAGAAGATCCGGGTCGATCTGGAACCGGAGCGGCGCGTCGAGATGATGCACCGCACCGGCCGGCGCACCGTCCCGCAGATCTTCATCGGCGATTATCATGTCGGCGGCTTCGACGACCTGGCGGCGCTGGATCGCGCCGGCCGGCTCGACCCGCTGCTCCAGGCCGGCTGAGCGCCGCGGTTCGCCGCCCGTTCCGCCGGCTTTTCCACCGTACAGACAACCCGGAACCCATTCATGAGCAATCAGCAGCCCGTCTTCGCCATCGAAAAGATCTACGTCAAGGACCTGTCGCTGGAAATCCCGAACGCTCCGCAGGTTTTCCTGGAGCGCAGCCAGCCGGAGATTGCTGTGCAGTTGCATACGGAAGGCGCCGGAATAGGCGAGGCGATGTACCAGGTGGTGCTGACGGTGACCGTGACCGCCAAGCTCGGCGACAAGACCATGTTCCTGATCGAGGCGAGCCAGGCTGGCATCTTCCAGATCCGCAACGTGGCCCAGCAGGACATGGAGCCGATCCTGTCGATCGCCTGCCCGAACATCCTGTTCCCCTACGCGCGCGAGACGATCTCCGACTCGGTCGCGCGGGCCGGCTTCCCCCCGGTGCTGCTGGCGCCGGTCAATTTCGAGGCGATCTATCAGCAGCGCCTGCAGCAACAGCAGACGCCCCACGAAGTACCGATCCAGTAAGGCCATGGGCGGCACGCCCGGATTGCGTCCGGTCCTGGCTGCGCTGGCGCTGATCGCTTCCGGCGCGGCCTGGGCGATCGAGTATCGTTCGGTGGCCGAGCCGGCCGTGCTGTACGACGCGCCCTCGAAGCAGGCGAATCCGCTCTACGTGGTGGCGCGGCAGACGCCGGTCGAGGTGATCGTCGCGGTCGAAGGCTGGTACAAGGTCCGCGACCCGGGCGGCGACATCTCCTGGATCGAGAAGCGGCTGCTCGCCGACCGGCGCACGCTGATTGTCTCGGCGCCGCGCGGCGAGGTGCGCAAGCTGCCGGACGAGGCGTCCCCGCTGGTCTTCGCCTCGGAGAAGGACGTGGTGCTGGAACTGGTCGAGGCCGGGCCGCCCGGCTGGGCCAAGGTCAGGCACCGCGACGGGCTCACCGGCTATGTCCGGGTGAACCAGGTGTGGGGCCTGTGAGCCTGCGGGCATGAAGATCGCCGTCCTGGGGGCAGGCGCCTGGGGTACCGCCCTGGCGCTCACTTTCGTCCGCGCGCACCCGGTCACGCTATGGGTCTGGGACCCGGCGGAGGCCGCCGCGCTTCGGCGCGACCGCGAGAACCGCCGCTTCCTGTCCGGTCATCCGTTTCCCGCCGCGCTCGGCGTCGAGGCCGAGATCGGCGCTGCCGTGCGCGATGCCGACCTGGCGCTGATCGCCACGCCGGTGCTCGGCTTCCGTGGGACGCTGCGCAGTCTGCGCGAGGCCGGCTGCGCGGTTCCGGTGATCTGGGCCTGCAAGGGCCTGGAGGCCGGCACCGGCAAGCTGCTGCATCAGGTTGTTGCCGAGGAACTGGGCGACATCGCCTGCGCCGCCCTCTCGGGACCGAGCTTCGCCGAGGAAGTCGCCCGCGGGCTGCCCACCGCGGTGACCCTGGCCTCCCGCGACCTGGACTTCGCCCGCCACTGGGTGTCCGTGCTGAACAGCCCGCGGCTGCGGCTCTATGCGAACGACGACGTGATCGGGGTCGAGGTCGGCGCCGCGGTTAAGAACATCCTGGCAATCGCCGCCGGCATCTCGGACGGCCTGGGCTTCGGCCTGAACGCCAGGGCCGCGCTGCTCACCCGCGGCCTGGCGGAGATCGCCCGGCTCGGCCTGGCGCTGGGCGGTCGGCAGCACACCTTCATGGGCCTGGCGGGCATGGGCGACGTGGTGCTGACCTGTACCGGCGACCTGTCGCGCAACCGCCGGGTCGGCCTGGCCCTGGCGAAGGGCCAGCCGCTGGACGCCATCCTGCAGGACCTCGGCCAGACGGCCGAGGGCGTCAACACCGCGCGCGCGGTCGCCAGCCTGGCCGAGCGCATCGGCGTGGACATGCCGATCACGCACGCTGTCAACGGCATCCTGTTCGAAGGTCTGCCCGCCGACCGGGCGGTCGAGCAACTGCTTGCCCGCGATCCGAAAGTCGAATAGCCCGCCGGGTTCCCGGCCTCATGCGCCTCCGGCAAAGCCGGTCCGGCGCCAGGCCTCGTAGACCACCACCGCGACCGCATTCGCCAGGTTGAGGCTCCGGCTGCCCGGCAGCATCGGGATGCGCAGCTGCCGCTGCGGCGGGATGCCGTCCAGCAGGGCCTGCGGCAGTCCGCGGGTTTCCGGTCCGAAAAGCAGGACGTCGCCATCGCGGTAGGCGGGCGCGTCGTAGCGCGTCGTTGCCCGCGTGGTCAGGGCGTAGACCGGCGCCGGCCCCAGCCGCTCAAGGCATTCCGGCCAGTCGTCGTAAATCTGCACGCCGAGTGCCTGGCGGTAGTCCATGCCGGCCCGGGCGAGCCGCCGGTCGTTCAGCTGGAAACCCAGTGGCCTGATCAGATGCAGGGTCGCGCCGCAGTTGGCCGCCAGCCGCATGATGTTGCCGGTATTCGGGGGAATCTCGGGTTGATAGAGAACGATATGGAACACGCCTTGCCATCCTGCCCGGTTCTGAATGCCGCCCGCTGCGCCTCGGGTTCGCCGCGGCGATGACCCGCCCGCAGAAGGTCCGCCTGGGCGAGATGCTGATTCAGCAGCAGCTGATCGGCGCCGAGCAGCTCGCCGCCGCCCTGGAGGAGCAGAAGCGCTCCGGGCGCAAGCTCGGCCGCATCTTCGTCGATTCCGGCTTCATCAGCGAAGACGGCCTGTCCCAGGCGCTGGCCCGCCAGCTGCAGATCCCCTACGTCAATCTCAAACAGTACAACATCCGGCCCGAACTGGTGCAGAAGCTGCCCGAGGCTCCGGCCCGGCGCTTCCGCGCGGTGATATTGGACGATACGGGCCCCGCCCTGCGGGTCGGCATGGCCGACCCGACCGATCTGACCGCCTACGACGAACTCGCGCGCCTGCTCCGGCGGGAGATCGAGATCGCCGCGGTGACCGAGTCGGCGGTGCTGGCGGTGATCGACCGCGTCTACCGGCGCACCGAGGAGATCTCCGGGCTGGCCCGGGAGCTGACCAACGAGCTCGGCGACACGCCGGTGGAGTTCGGCGATCTGCTCGGGCTCACCCCCGGCCTGGAGGAGGCGCCGGTCGTCCGCCTGCTCCAGACGGTGTTCGAGGAGGCGGTGCGCATGCGCGCCTCGGACATCCATATCGAGCCGCAGGAGACCGCGCTGCGCATCCGCTTCCGCGTGGACGGCGTGCTGCACCTGCAGACCGAGTCCGACCCGAAGATCGCTACGGCGCTGGTGCTGCGGCTGAAGCTCATGTCCGGGCTGGACATCTCGGAGAAGCGCCTGCCCCAGGACGGGCGCTTCAACGTCAAGGTGCAGAACAATCCGGTGGACGTGCGCATCTCCACCATGCCGACCCAGTACGGCGAGTCGGTGGTGATGCGCCTGCTCAACCAGTCGACCGGGCTGCTCGGCCTGGACAACCTGGGCATCCCGGCAGGCGCGCTCGAACGCCTGCGCCGGGCGGTGCGCCGGCCCAGCGGCATGGTGCTGGTGACCGGGCCGACCGGCAGCGGCAAGACCACGACGCTCTACGCGCTGCTGCGGGAGATCAACAGCGACGAGCGCAAGATCATCACGGTCGAGGACCCGGTCGAATACCGGCTCCCGGGCATCAACCAGGTGCAGGTGCACGAGAAGATCGACCTGACCTTCGCCAGGGTGCTGCGCAGCGCCCTGCGGCAGGACCCGGACGTGATCCTGGTGGGCGAGATGCGCGACCAGGAGACCGCGGAGATCGGCCTGCGCGCGGCCATGACCGGGCACATGGTGCTGAGCACGCTGCACACCAACGATGCCGTCGGCACGCCGATCCGCCTGCGCGACATGGGCGTGCCGCGTTATATGGTGGCGCTGTCGCTGCAGATCGTGGTCGCGCAGCGGCTCGTGCGCGTGGTCTGCGAATCCTGCGCGCAGCCCTATCGGCCCGCCGGGGCCGAGCGCGAGTGGCTGCGCGCCGAACTCGGCGACGCGGTGGACGGGCGCGAGTACCACCGCGGGACTGGGTGCAGCCAGTGCAACGGCATGGGCTACGCCGGCCGCACCGGCGTCTACGAGGTCCTGGAAATGACCGGCCCGGTGGCCGAGGCGGCCAACGACGAGGATCCGGCTGCCTTCGTGCGCGCGGCGCGCGCGCAGATCGCCGGCGCCACCCTGCGACACGACGCGCTGCGGCTGGTCCTGCAGGGGCGCACCTCGGTCCAGGAAGCGATGCGGATCAGCACCCAGCTCGACGATCTCTAAGCGGCCACGAGCGTGCCCAGCTTTGCCTACACAGCGCGAAACGCCGGCGGCGAGAAGGTGAGCGGCGTGGCCGACGCGCTCACTGCGGCGGCCCTGGCGGACCAGCTCGCCGGGCTGGGCATCGTCGCCCTGGACATCCAGCCGGCCGCGCCGCCGGGGCCGGGCTCGGACCTGCTGCGGCGCCTGCGGACCCGGCCGCCCGGGCATCTGGAGGTGATGCTGTTCTCCCGGCAGATCCACACGCTGCTGCGTTCCGGCGTGCCGATCATGCGGGCGCTGGGCGGCCTGCAGGAGTCGGCCCAGAGCCCGGACATGAAGCGCGTGATCCGGGATGTGCGGGAAAGCCTGGACACCGGAAGGGAGCTATCCGCCGCCCTGGCGCGGCAGCCGGACGCCTTTTCGCCCTTCTACCTGGCGATGGTGCGGGTCGGGGAGCTGACCGGGCGGCTGGAGGAAGTGTTCCTGCGGCTGTTCCAGCACCTGGAATTCGAGCGGGAAGTCCGCGAGAAGGTGAAGTCCGCGCTGCGCTACCCGAGCTTCGTGCTGGCGGTGATGGCACTGGCGATCACGGTGGTGAACCTGTGGGTCATCCCGGCCTTCGCCAAGGTCTACCGCGGGATGGACGCGCAGCTGCCGGCATTGACCGAGGCGTTGATCGGGTTCTCCGATTTCATGGTCGCTCAGTGGCCGATGCTCCTGCTGGCGGGGGTCGGCGCGGCGGCGCTGACCCGCTGGTGGGTGTCGACGCCCGAGGGGCGGGTGACCTGGCACCGGCTCAAGCTGCGCCTGCCGGTCGCCGGCAAGATCGTGCGCAAGGCCACGCTGGCCCGGTTCGCGCGCAGCTTCGCCCTGGCCGCGCGCAGCGGCGTGCCGATCGTCCAGGCCCTGACCGTGGTCGCCCAGACCGTGGACAACGACTACATCGCCGGCAAGATCGCAGCCATGCGCGAGGGCGTGGAGCGCGGCGAGAGCGTGCTGCGCAGCGCCGTCGCCTCGGGCGTGTTCACGCCGGTGGTGCTCCAGATGGTGGCGGTGGGCGAGGAGTCCGGCGCCCTGGACGACATGATGGACGAGATCGGCCAGATGTATCAGCGGGAGGTGGAGTACGAGCTGAAGGGGTTGTCAGCGCAGATCGAGCCGATCCTGATCCTTTGCCTGGGCGTGCTGGTCCTGATCCTGGCGCTGGGCATCTTCCTGCCGATCTGGGACCTGGGCAGCGTGGCCCTGGGCAAGCGCGGGTGAGCGCAGTGGAACTCAAGTTGCATGCCCCCGCGGACGATATCCATGCCGTTCAAGGGTTTGCCAACCTGGCCGCGCAGCGGCCGACGGGAAACGAAATGACGAAGAAATGCGGCGGGTTTACGCTGATCGAGCTGATCGTGGTGATTGCCATCATCGGCATCCTGGGCGCGGTGGCGCTGCCGCGCTTCATCGCCGCGCAGGCCGACGCCCGCGTCGCCAAGGCCCAGGCGCTCTACGGGGCGATGCGTTCGGCAGCCGCCCTGGCGCATTCGCGCTGCCTGATGGACCTCTCCGGAACCGCGCTTGCTCCGACCTGCACCGTGGCGGGCGGCAGCGTCGCCATGGAGGGCCTGACCGTGGCGATGGTGAACCAGTACCCGGCCCGGAACACCGTCGCGGCGGGCGACGGCATCGTCCTGGCGGCCGGCATCAGTCCCTCGGCGGACACCGTCGTGGTCTCGGTGGGCAACAATCCGACGACCATCGACATCGCCGGCGCCCCCGCGGCCGGCGGCTGCCGGATCACCTACACCGAAGCGGTCCCCGGCGCCTCGCCGCTGATCGCGCTGGCTACCACAGGTTGTTGATTGTCCTTAGACGGGAGGAACCATGTCCAAGCGTGAAAGCGGCTTTACCCTGATCGAACTGGTGGTGGTGATCGTCATCCTCGGCATCCTGGCCGCGGTGGCCCTGCCGAAGTTCGTCGATCTGTCTAGCGACGCACGCAACGCCGCCGC
>DATMWM010000361.1:0-2976 GCA_035562535.1 Rhodocyclaceae bacterium
TTTCTGGATGTCCAGGACCGCGATCGGATCGACCCCGGCGAACGGCTCGTCCAGCAGAATCAGGCGCGGGTTGGTCGCCAGCGCGCGCGCGATCTCCACGCGCCTGCGCTCCCCCCCGGAAAGCGATATGGCCGTATTCTCTCGCAGATGCGAGATATGCAGCTCGTGCAGAAGTTCATCCAGGCGCTGAGAAACCTGCCGGGACTCGGTGCCCTGGAGCTCCAGAATGGCGCGGATGTTGTCGGCGACGTTCAGCTTGCGGAAGACCGAGTTTTCCTGCGGCAGGTACGACAGCCCCATGCGCGCGCGCCTGTGGATCGGCATCCGCGTGAGTTCCGCATCGTCCAGGCGGATCTCGCCACCGTCGGCTGGAATCAGGCCGACGATCATGTAGAAGCAGGTGGTCTTGCCGGCGCCGTTCGGGCCGAGCAGCCCGACCACCTCGCCGGAGGCCACTTCGAAGGACACGTCCCGGACCACCACGCGGGACTTGAACTTCTTCTTCAGGCCGCTCACGCGCAGCAGGCTCATTCGCCACGGTCCCTGAGGATGCGCCTTACCAGGTCGCCGGCGAAACCGCGGCTCTGCAGGAATCTCGCCTGACGGGCGTACTCGCGCGCATCGTTCGGCGGCGCCGGGAACTTGCGCTGCCAGAGCTGCCGCGCCAGCGCCAGGTCGTCGCCGGACTCGGCGGCCAGCGCCTCGTCGATCAGCGCATCGGCCACGCCCTTGCCGCGCAGCGCGTAGCGCAGGCGCAGCATCCCGTAGCGCCCGCGGCGGGCCGCCACATACGACTCGGCGAACCGCCGGTCGGAGAGCAGGCCGGACGCCTCGAGCTGGTCGAGGAGCGCGTCGACCTCGCCGCCTTCCGCCTGCGCCAGAAGCTTTTCGCGCAGCTCCGTCCGGCAATGCTCGCGGCGGGCCAGCAGGCGCAGGGCGCGGTCCCTCAGCGCGTCGCTCATTGGACCGGCAGCGGCTCCCTCGCCGGCAGGCCCACCGCCGCGCGGATCTTGTTCTCGATCTCGCGGGCCGTGTCCGGGTGTTCCCTCAGGTACTCGCGCGTGTTGTCCTTGCCCTGGCCGATCCGGTCGCCGCCGTAGGCGTACCAGGCGCCGGACTTCTCCACGATGCGGTTGGCCACGCCCAGCTCGATGATCTCGCCCTCGCGCGAGATGCCCTCGCCGTAGAGGATGTCGAACTCGGCCTGTTTGAACGGTGGCGCGACCTTGTTCTTCACCACCTTGACCTTGGTCTCGGAGCCGATCACCTCCTCGCCCTTCTTGATCGAGCCGGTGCGCCGGATGTCCAGCCGCACCGAGGCGTAGAACTTCAGCGCGTTGCCGCCGGTGGTGGTCTCCGGATTGCCGAACATCACCCCGATCTTCATGCGGATCTGGTTGATGAAGATGACCAGGGTGTTGGTACGCTTGATGTTTGCGGTCAGCTTGCGCAGCGCCTGGCTCATCAGCCGGGCCTGCAGGCCGGGAAGCTGGTCGCCCATCTCGCCCTCGATCTCGGCCTTGGGCACCAGGGCGGCCACCGAGTCGATCACCACGCAGTCCACGCCGCTGGAGCGCACCAGCATGTCCGCGATCTCAAGGGCCTGCTCGCCGGTGTCCGGCTGGGAGATCAGCAGGTCGCCGACCTTCACGCCGAGCTTGGCCGCGTACTGCGGGTCGAGCGCGTGCTCGGCGTCGATGAAGGCGGCCGTGCCGCCGAGCTTCTGCACCTCGGCGATCACCTGCAGGGTCAGGGTGGTCTTGCCCGAGGACTCCGGCCCATAGATCTCGACCACCCGGCCGCGCGGGAGGCCCCCGATGCCCAGGGCGATGTCCAGGCCGAGCGAGCCGGTGGACACCACCTCGATGTCCCGCGCGACCTCGCCGTCGCCCAGACGCATGATCGAGCCCTTGCCGAACTGTTTCTCGATCTGGGCCAGCGCCGCAGCCAGCGCCTTGGTCTTGTTGTCGTCCATCGCGTGTCCTCTATAGTTGGGCGAGGGATTATGGCACAGACCTTGCCTGTACTCGCCTCAGCGAATTACGTCGAGCAGCGTCCGCAGCGCGAACTCCACCGACTGGCGGCGCACCGCCGTCCGGTCTCCTGCGAAATGCCGGGTCGCGGTGCGCGTTTCCTGGCCGGCGATCGCCCAGGCGAAGCACACCGTCCCCACCGGCTTGGCGGGGGATCCGCCGCCCGGTCCGGCGATGCCGGTGATCGCCAGCGCCACGTCCGCCCGGCTGTGCGCCAAGGCGCCCTCGACCATCTCGCGGGCGGTCTGCTCGCTCACCGCGCCGAAGCGTTCCAGTGTCCCCGGAGTTACGCCGAGCATGTCCTGCTTGGCTTGGTTGGAGTAGGTCACGAAGCCGCGGTCGAACCATTCCGAGCTTCCCGCGATTGTCGTGATCGCGGCCGCCACCCAGCCGCCAGTGCAGGATTCCGCAGAAGCAAGCACTAACCCACGCCGCTTCAGCGCCTCGCCGCAGGATCGTGCCAGGACCTCCAGTTCCGGGTCGGTCATGACGTGAGCCGCACCAGCACCGCCAGCGCGAGCAGGGTGTGGAAGGCAGCCGCCAGGTCGTCCAGCATCACCCCGAAGCCGGTCTTCATGTTGCGGTCGATCCAGTTCGCCGGCGGCGGCTTGAGGATGTCGAAGACACGGAACAGCGCGACCGCCGCGGCCTGCCAGGCCAGCGTCGGCGGCGCGAGCGCCAGGACCAGCCAGATGGCGACGATCTCGTCCCAGACGATGGACCCGTGGTCCGTCTGTCCGAGCGCCGCGCCCGCGCGCTGGCAGGCCGGCACGCCCAGCGCGAACGCCAGCGCCACCAGCAGCAGGAAGGCGGGTCCGCCGAAGACCGGTTCGAGCGCCGCGAAGAGCAGCCAGCCGAACAGGGTGCCCGCGGTGCCCGGCGCCCAGGGCGAAAGTCCGCTGCCCAGGCCCAGCGCCAGCAGATGGGCGGGGTGGGCCAGCAG
>DATMWM010000362.1:0-9547 GCA_035562535.1 Rhodocyclaceae bacterium
GGAGGAGGGCCTCGCCGACATCGCCGCCGCGGCGCAGGCTCGAGCGACCTGATCCGTGGGCCACGGCGTCCGAGGGACCGCCACCCACCCTGTGGGAACCTAGGCACACCATGCGCCTGTCCGTTCCCGAGCAGCTGCCCATCGCTGAGCACGTCGAGGAGATCACGCGCGCCCTGCGCGACCATCAGGTGGTGATCGTCTGCGGCGAAACCGGCTCCGGCAAGACGACCCAGCTGCCGAAAGTCTGCCTCGATCTCGGCCGCGGCGCCGCCGGCCTGATCGGCCACACCCAGCCGCGGCGCATCGCGGCCCGGGCGACGGCCACGCGCATCGCCCAGGAACTGAACAGCGAGCTGGGGCGCATCGTCGGCTACAAGATCCGTTTCACCGACCGCAGCAGTGCCGACAGTTACATCAAGCTCATGACCGACGGCATCCTGCTGGCGGAGACCCAGGGCGACCCGGAACTGCGGCAGTACGACACCATCATCCTCGACGAGGCCCACGAGCGCAGCCTCAACATCGACTTCCTGCTCGGCTACCTGCGGCAGCTCCTGCCGCGGCGGCCGGAGCTGAAGGTGATCGTCACCTCGGCGACGCTGGACGCGGAGCGCTTCGCCCGGCATTTCGATGATGCACCAGTCATCGAAGTGTCGGGACGCCTGTACCCCATCGAGATGCGCTACCGGCCGGTGCAGGAGGAGGCGGACGAGCGCGGGCGCGACGTCCTCGACGCCATCGTGGACGCCGTCGACGAGGCGCAGCGCGCCGGTCCGGGCGACGTGCTGGTCTTTCTGCCGGGGGAACGGGAGATTCGCGAGGCGGCGGAGGCGCTGCGCAAGCACCACTTCGGTGCCGGCGGCGTCAAGGCGTCCACCGAGATCCTGCCGCTGTTCGCCCGCCAGTCGGCGCAGGAGCAGCAACGCATCTTCCAGCCGCACCACGGCCGCCGCGTCGTGCTCGCCACCAACGTCGCCGAGACCTCGCTCACCGTGCCCGGCATCCGCTACGTGGTCGACACCGGGCTGGCGCGCATCAAGCGCTACTCCCACCGCAATAAGGTCGAGCAGTTGCAGATCGAGCCGGTCTCGCAGGCCGCCGCCCGGCAGCGCGCCGGGCGCTGCGGCCGGCTGCGCGACGGCGTGTGCATCCGGCTCTACGCCGAAGAGGACCTGGCGAAGCGCCCCGCCCACACCGATCCGGAGGTTCTGCGCTCCTCGCTCGCCGGGGTGATCCTGCGCATGAAGTCGCTCGGGCTGGGCGCGGTGGAGGAATTCCCCTTCCTGGACGCGCCGCAGCCGCGCATGATCGCCGACGGCTACCAGCTTCTGGCCGAACTCGGCGCGGTGGACGAGGACAAGGAACTCACCCGCAGCGGCCGCGAACTGGCCAAGCTGCCGCTCGACCCGCGCATCGGCCGCATGATCCTGGCCGCGCGGGAGGAGGGCGCGCTGGCGGAGGTGCTGGTGATCGCCGCCGCGCTGTCGGTGCAGGACCCGCGCGATCGCCCGGCCGAACAGGCCGGCAGCGCCGACCAGGCGCACGCCAAATGGCGCGACGAGCGCTCCGAGTTTCTCGCGTATCTGAAGCTCTGGCAGGCCTTCGACGCGCTCTGGCAGCACCAGTCGCAGAGCAAGCAGCGCGAGTGGTGCCGGGCGAACTTTCTGTCCTACCTGCGCATGCGCGAGTGGCGCGACATCCACGGCCAGCTGCACGGCCTGTGCGCCGAGCACGGCTGGCGCGAGAACCAGCAGCCGGCGGGCTTCGACGCGATCCACCGCGCGCTGCTCGCCGGTCTGCTCGGCAACATCGGGCTGAAGGCCGAGGCCGAGCCGCATTACCTCGGCGCGCGCGGCATCCGCTTCTTCCCGCACCCGGGCTCGGCGCTGGCCAAGAAGGCCGGCCGCTGGATCGTCTGCGCCGAGCTGGTCGAGACCTCGCGACTGTTCGGCCGCTGTCTCGCGAAGATCGAGCCTGAATGGCTGGAGCGGGTGGGCGCGCACCTGGTCCGCCGGCACGTCTACGACCCGCACTGGGAGAAGAACGCCGGCCAGGTCATGGCCTGGGAGCGCGCCACGCTGCACGGCATTACGCTCTACGCGCGGCGGCCGGTGGCCTACGGCAAGATCGACCCGAAGCTCGCGCGCGAGACCTTCATCCGCGAGGCGCTGGTGCACGGCGAACTGCCCGACGAGGTGGCGCGCCGGGCGGCCTTCTTCCAGCACAACCGCAAGCTCGCGCGCGAGATCGAGGCTCTGGAGCACAAGTCGCGCCGGCCGGACGTGCTGGTCGACGAGGACCTGGTGCACGCCTTCTACGACGCGCTGATCCCGCCGGAGGTGATCGACGTGCGCGGCTTCGAGCACTGGCGCCGCCAGGCCGAGCAGGAGCGCCCGCGGCTGCTCTACCTGGAGCGCGACCAGCTCATGCGCCACGAGGCCGCCGGCATCACCACCGACCGGTTTCCTGCCGCCCTCGATCTGCACGGGCAGAAGCTCAAGCTGAGCTACAAGCACGAGCCGGGCGAGGCGGACGACGGGGTGAGCCTGACCGTGCCGCTGGCCATGTTGAACCAGATCCCGGCCAACCGCTGCGAGTGGCTGGTGCCGGGGCTGCTGGAGGAAAAGGTGCGCGCGCTCGCCAAGACGCTGCCGCAGAAGATCCGCCACCGGCTGGCGCCGCTGGACGCCTTCTGCGAGTCCTTCGCCGACCGGGACCAGGAGCGGGACCAGCCGCTGCTGCGCGTGCTGCAGCAGGCGGTCGAGGCGCATGTCCAGCTCAAGCTGCCGATCGACGCCTTCCGCGGCGAGAACCTGCCGGCCCACCTGTCGATGAACTTCCGGCTGGTGGATGAGCACGGCCGGCTGATCGCCCAGTCGCGCAACCTGGCGGAGCTGCGCAGCCGCCACGCCCGCCAGGTGGAGGAGCGCTTCGAGGAGGCCGAGTCCGAGGCGGCGGAGCTTTCCGGGCTCACCACCTGGTCGTTCGGCGATCTGCCCGAACTGATGGAGGTGAAGGCGGGCGGGCGGACCACGATCGGCTTCCCCGCCCTGGTCGACTGCGCAAGCTCGGTGAGCGTGCGGGTGTTCGACACCCAGGAGAAGGCGCGCGCGGCGCACCGGGCCGGCTTGCGCCGTCTGTTCGCGCTGAATCTGGCGGAACAGTTGCGCTACGTGGAGAAGAGCCTGCCGGGAATGCGCGATCTGGCGCTCGCCTTCCTGCCGCTCGGCACCGAGGCCGAACTGAAAGCCCAGATCGTCGCGGCCGCCCTGGAGCGCACCTGCATGGCCGATCCGCTGCCCGGCGACGCCGCCGCGTTCCAGCGCCGGCGCGAGGAGGCGCGGCCGCGCATCGCCCTGGTGGCGCAGGAACTGGCACGGCTGGCCGGAACGATCCTCGCCGAGCACGCTCAGCTATCGAAGAAGCTGGCGGCGCTCAAGGCGTTTCCGGCGCCGGTGGAGGACGTTCGCGCCCAGCTCATGCAACTGCTGACGAAGGACTTCCTCGCCGCCGTGCCCTTCGAGCGGCTGCAGCATTTCCCGCGCTACCTCAAGGCCATCGCGATGCGGCTGGACAAGCTGCGCGCCGACCCGGCCCGGGACGAGCGGTCGATGCGCGAGTACCAGCAGCTTGCCCGCCCCTACGAACGCGAGCGCACCGCGCATGCGCGCAGCGGCGTGCCGGATCCGGCGCTGGAACAGTTCCGCTGGCTGCTCGAGGAACTGCGCGTGGCGCTGTACGCCCAGGAGCTGAAGACGCCGGTGCCGGTCTCGGTGAAGCGGCTGCAGAAGATCTGGGAGAGCCGGGCGCGTTAGCGGCGGGGCCGGAACCGTGTAACCTTTGCCTGAATAATCGACGAGTCGATGAACGAAGCCCTGAGCGCATTCGGCCGCGCGCTGCGCAGCCTGTCCCGTCCGGCCATGATCTGGCACCTGGTGTGGCCGACGCTGGCTGCGCTGCTGCTCTGGGGCGAACTCGCCTGGTTCTTCTGGGACGAGGCCTCGGCGACGCTGATCGGCTGGTTCCAGGAATGGACCTGGCTGCACCAGCTCATGGACCGCACGCAGTTCGTCTCGGTGGCAGCGCTGGCCACCGCGAATATCCTGCTGGCGATCCTGTTCGTGCCACTGATCTACGCGACTGCGCTGATGCTGGTGGCGCTGGTGGCGCTGCCGCTGATGCTCGAACGCGTGGCGCCCGCGGATTATCCGGACCTGGAGAAGCGCAAGGGCGGCAGCATGGCCGGCAGCGTGTGGAACTCGCTCTATGCGCTGCTCGTCTATCTGGCCGGCTGGCTGGTGACGCTGCCGCTGTGGCTGATCCCGGGCGCGGGGCTGCTGCTGCCGGTGGTCCTCTCGGCCTACCTCAACCAGCGCGCCTACCGCTACGACGCGCTGATGCAGCACGCCGACGCCGGGGAGATGAACCGGTTGTTCCGGCAGGAACGCGGCGGGTTGTGGCTGGTCGGCATCATCTCCGGCCTTCTCGCCTACGTGCCGGTGGTGAACCTGGTCGTTCCGGCCTACGCGGGCCTGGCCTTCGCCCATTATTGCCTGTCCGCGCTGCGGCGCATGCGCCGCGCACCCGCAGCCTGAACCCATGGGTTTCGGCATCCTCATCATCGGCGACGAGATCCTGAGCGGCAGGCGCGCCGACAAGCATCTCGCCAAGGCGATCGAACTGCTGGCCGCCCGCGGGCTGGAACTGGCCTGGGCGGCCTATCTGGGCGACGACCGGGAACGCCTGACCGAGACCTTGCGGCGGACCTTCGCCGGTGCTGACGCGGTGTTCAGCTTCGGCGGCATCGGCGTGACGCCGGACGACCACACCCGCCAGGCGGCTGCCGCAGCGCTCGGTGTGCCGCTGGAGCTGCATCCGGAGGCGCGGCGCGAGATCGAAGGCCGCTTCGGCGCCGAGGCGACCCGGGAGCGGCTGATGCTCGGGGAGTTTCCGCGCGGGGCGGCGATCGTGCCGAACCCCTACAACCGCATCCCCGGCTTCTCGGTCGGCGAGCATTTCTTCCTGCCCGGTTTCCCGGAGATGGCCTGGCCGATGATGGCCTGGGTGCTGGACACGCGCTACGCGCACCTGCACCACGGGGCGCGCCGCAGGGAAGCCGCGCTCATCGTGCATTTCAACAGCGAGAGCCGGCTGCTCGATCTGATGGAGCGGATCGAGGCGGACTGGCCGGGCGTGAAGGTGTTCAGCCTGCCGGCCTCGGCCGGAACGGCGCCGGGCCCGCAGATCGAGCTCGGCGTGAAGGGCGATCCGGATCGGGTCGGGCAGGCGCTGGACGAGATCCGCCGCGAACTCGCCCGCAGGAACATCCGCTGGGACGAGCCGCCGGAATGAAAAACCCCGGCACGCGGCCGGGGTTTCCTGGGGCTGGGGGCCGTCTCGATCAGGCGACCTTCTTGGCGGCCTTCGGCGCGGCCGTGGCGGCGGCACCGACTGCCTTGACCGTCGCGTCGGTGGCGGCAGCCACGTTGGCTTCGGCGATCTCGGCGACCTGCTTGGCGGCCTTGTTCATGCTGTCGAAGGCCGAGTTGGCGGCGGCGATCGCCGACTTGACCGCGGCCACCGCGACGTCTGAACCGGCCGGGGCCGACTTAGCGGCCTTGTCCAGCGCCGCGGCGACGCTCTTGTTCATCTCGCCGAACTGGACTTCCATGACCTTGGAGAACTCTTCCTGGGTCTTGGAGGTGATCTCGTAGACGCTGCGCGAGTAGGAGACCATCTTCTCGACCGCCGGCTGGGCCAGCGCGGTCTGCAGGCTGATCAGTTCCTGGATGTCCTTGGCGCCGAGCAGGGTCTTGGCGTTGGTCACGGCGTCTTCCAGGATGCCGCGCGCGGTGTTCAGGTTCAGGGCGGCCAGGCGCTCGGCGCTGGCGAAGGCCGTGTTGGCCAGGGTGAGCAGGGTTTCGACGCTGGCTTTGTTGGCACCGGCCAGTTGTTCAGGGGTAGCGAACATATTCCTCTCCTTCAATTATGGAAGTTGACAACCGGTCGGCACAATCCGCTATCGAGCAAGCCAGCGATGTTGCACCGCACCATGAGCGAAATTATAGTCCGCGCGGATAGGATGTCAACAGATTTTTGCTGCAATGCACAAAAATTCAATGAAAAGTGCAACTAGCTGTTTTTATGCGGTCTTATTCGGATTCCCGGAAGCCTGTGGGCTACCGCGTGGACTCGTTCCGTTGCGCTGCGCCGGGTCTTCCGGAGGGCGCCCGGCGTGACCGGCGGGCGGATGGAGGCTGCGGTCCGGTTTGCGCCGGCGCTGTTCGTGTTCCTGTGGAGCACCGGCTTCATCGGCGCCAAGCTCGGGCTTCCCCACGCCGACCCGCTGGCCTTCCTGCTGGTGCGCTTCGCCTGCGTGGTTGCCCTGCTGACGATGCTGGCCGCGGTCCTGCGCCGGCCCTGGCCGTCGAGCCCGCGCCAGGCCGGGCATATCGCCGTGGCCGGCATGCTGCTGCACGGCGGCTACCTGGCGGGCGTCTTCGGCGCGATCAAGGCGGGCATGGGTTCGGGCACCGTGGCGCTGATCGTCGGGCTGCAGCCCCTGGCCACCGCGGCGATCGCCGGCCCGCTGCTCGGCGAGGCGGTCGGCCGCCAGCAGTGGCTCGGGCTGGCGCTCGGCTTCGGCGGCGTGGCGCTGGTGCTTTCGGGCCAGGCGCAATTCTCGGGCATTCGGCCAGCCGCCCTCGGCCTGGCGCTGCTGGCGCTGGCCAGCATCTCGGCCGGCACGATCTACCAGAAGCGCCACGGCGTCGGCATGGATCCCTGGACCGGCTCCGCGCTGCAGTTCATCGCGGCGGCGCTGGTGCTCGCGCCCTTCGCGCTCGCCTTCGGTTCGTTCCGGATCGACTGGACGCCGCGCTTCGTCTTCGCGCTCGCCTGGCTGGTGCTGGTGCTGTCGATAGGCGCGATCTCGCTGCTGCACCTGCTGATCCGGCGCGGGGCGGCGACCCGGGTGGCGGCGCTGTTCTACCTGACGCCGCCGACCACCGCGGTGCTGGCCTGGCTGGTCTTCGACGAGCCGCTGACGCCGCAGGTCGTCGCCGGCCTGGGGCTGGCGGCCTTCGGGGTCTGGCTGGCGCTGCGGCCCGCCGGGGCGGACCGCAGGGAAAGGCTCAGCGATTCCTGAACGCGGGCTTGCGTTTGTCGACGAAGGCGGCCATGCCTTCCTTCTGGTCGGCCAGGGCGAAGGTGGAGTGGAAGGCGCGGCGCTCGAACAGCAGGCCCTCGGCCAGGCTGCCCTCGTAGGCGCGGTTGATCGATTCCTTGATCATCATGACCACCGGCAGGGAATAGCCGGCGATCTTCTCGGCGGTGGCGATCGCGTCGTCCAGGAGCTTGTCGGCCGGGACGATGCGCGCCACCAGCCCGGCGCGCTCGGCCTCCTGGGCGTCCATCATGCGGGCGGTCAGGCACAGTTCCATCGCCTTGGACTTGCCCACCGCCCGCGGCAGGCGCTGGGTGCCGCCGGCGCCGGGCAGGATGCCGAGCTTGACCTCCGGCTGGCCGAACTGGGCGTTGTCGGCCGCCAGGATGAAGTCGCACATCATGGCCAGTTCGCAGCCGCCGCCGAGCGCGTAGCCGGCCACCGCGGCGATCACCGGCTTGCGGCAGGTCTTCATGCGCTCCCAGTTGCGGGTGATGTAGTCGGACTTGTAGACATCCATGTAGTCCCAGTCCTTCATCGCGGCGATGTCCGCGCCGGCGGCGAAGGCCTTCTCCGAGCCGGTGACGACGATCGCGCCGATCGCCTCGTCCTGGTCGAACTCGTGCAGCGCGTCGCCGAGTTCGTCCATGAGCGCGTCGTTCAGGGCATTGAGCTGCTTCGGCCGGTTCAGGGTGATCAGCCCGACGTTGTTGCGCGCGCCGCGGGTCTCGACGACGATGTTCTCGTAGCTCATGGACGGTACTCCTCACGGGGATTGGCGATGGACGGGGCGGGCTTCAGGGTGGCGCCCTGCTGCGGCGCGGCGTCGGGCTTGCCCTGACCTTCCTTCGGTTTGGGCTGGATGACGATGCGCACCCGCGACTCGCGGCCGGATCCGGACGCCGCCGGCTTGCCCTCCGGCGCGCCGGTGACCAGGTAATTCTCGGTGGCGGCGTCGTAGAGGATGTACTGGCCGCGCGCCTCGTCCTGGCCGCGCTTGACGAAGGCGCGGTTGAAGAACTGGCTGCGCTCGGACTTGGTGTCGTGCTCGATGCGCTCCGCTTCGCCCTCGATGTACTCGTCCTTCTGGTCGAGCTTCTGGCGGAATCGCGCCAGGCCGTTCGGGCCGCCGGTGGCCACGCCGCGCTGGAAGCCCTCGGCGTCCTGGGTCACCACGACCTTGTCGGCGCGCAGGCTGAGGGTGCCCTGGGTCAGCGACACCCGGCCCTCGAAGACCTGGATCTTGTTGCGGTCGTCCAGGCTGACACGGTCGGCTTCGATGTTCACCGGCTTGTCGCGGTCGGCCTTCTCGGCGAGCAGCGGCAGCGGGGTCGCGGACAGGGCGGCCGCGAGAAAAACCAGTGGGATGCGCGGCATCGTCGTGTCAGGGTTTGCGCCCGGGCCGTTCCCGCGGCAGCAGCGTGGCCCGCACCTGACCGTGAAGCTTGAGCACGCGGTTCAGGTGGTCGAGTTCCATGCCGACGCCGCTCAGCGTCGAGCCGCCGCGGACTATGGTCACCGGGTCGTCCGTGCGCGCGATCTCGTCGTCCGGGTAAAGCGTGAGCGTGTCGGTGCGGAAGGTCATCTCGGGCTGGGTCTGGTCGGCTTCGTGTCGCGCCAGGACGTTGTCGGTCAGCACGACGACATTGCCGTCCTTGCTGATGTTGCCGCGGGCGGCGCTGATGTGCAGCGGCGGCGGCTTGCCGAGGTAGGTGTAGCGCGGCTCGATGACCTCGGTGCTCTCGTCGTCGGGGTAATGTAGCATCCTTTGCGCGCTCATTGCATGCAGCACCCTGCCGTCCTCGTCCAACTGGCGCAGGGTGAAGTTGTCGGCGATGAAGTCCGCGTCGTGGCGCTGCTTGCCGTCGTGGCGCGCAGTCTCCACGCTGGTGACCCGGTCGAGCCAGAAGGTGAGCAGGGCCAGCAGCACCAGGATCGTCAGCGGGAACAGGCTGTGGGTGCGCCGCTTCATTCCAGGTAGGGCGCCATCGCCGCGTCGAGCCGCCCCTGGGCGCGCAGGATGAACTCGCAGACCTCGCGCACCGCGCCGGCGCCGGCGGGCGCGCTGCTGACGTAATCCACGGCCGAACGCACCAGCGGATGGCCGTCCGGCACGGATGCCGAGAAGCCGCAGGCGCGCAGCACCGGCAGGTCCACCACGTCGTCGCCCATGTAGCCGGACCGGGCCAGGTCGATGCCGAGCGAGCCGGCCAGCTCGGCCAAGGCGCTGCGCTTGTCCTCGATGCCCTGGCACACCCGGGTGATGCCGAGGTTCTGAGCGCGCAGTTCCACCGCGCGCGCGCTGCGCCCGGTGATGATCGCAAGCTGCACGCCGGCCGCCTGCAGCAGTTTCATGCCGTGGCCGTCGCGGGTGTGGAAGGC
>DATMWM010000363.1:0-6765 GCA_035562535.1 Rhodocyclaceae bacterium
GCGGTAATCGATCGCCTTCGCGGCATGGCCGACGAACCAGCGAAAGGCGGCCTGTTCCTCCTGGTCGAAATCCGTCGATGTCCCGGGGCGGTGCACCGAGAATGCCCCGAGCGGCATGCCACGAACCAGCGGAACCATCGCCATGCAGTGGAAGCAGCCGACCAGACGCATCGCTTCGCCGAACTCACCGCGGAAGACCTGCTTGACGTCGACGAAATCGGACATCCGCACCACCTCGTTCGGGTGTTTCAGGTGCGGGAGATGGATCCGGTAGGGATTCAGCCGACAGTAACGCTCGGAGATGCCGCGCACCACCTCCGCCTCGATCTCGTGCATGTAAGGCACGCTGACCGTCCAGTCCAACGGATCGAATCGCACATACGTACCGCTGGCGAACGACACCTGCGTGCGCAGGGCTTCGAACAGCATCGGCAGGACGTCCAGGGGATCGCCCTCGACCGAATCGTCATAGACCCGGTCGACAAACGCCCGCTGCTGATATTCCGGCGTTATCGGTATCACATTCCCTCCGCAGCGTCCCGCGTCCCGGCTCCTGCCCGACGACTCCCAAGTTCGAGCGGCAGGGCGAGATCATCCGAAGATAATCCTATGCTTATATGCTGATTCATTCAACCCGGGGAAAGACTTCCGCCTCCCGAATTTCGGGCGTTTCCTAGCGGCATATCGTCGCAGCCGCAGGCTCGGCACAGCGATAGTCGGGGCGGGGAACCCGAGCGGGCTGCACGATCGCGCCTGTTCCACCCTGCACCGCTTCGCCCGCGATCGTGGCGTAGGGTGGATTAGCGCCGCAGGCGCGTAATCCACCGGTCGTCCTCCGACGGTCGAACCGCCGCGCTGCTGTTTTCAATCTATCGCTTGATTTTGTACTATACTGCGCCGCCATGAACACGCGCGCGAACACTCGATCTGTTTTCCCCCTCCCGGCCGCCGAACCCGCGCAGGGCTACGAGAAGGGCGCGCTGGCGCGCGAGCAGCTCATCCTGCACGCCACGCGGATCTTCGCGGCCAGGGGCTATGCGGCGGCGGCAACGCGCGAGATCTGCCAGGCCGCCGGCGTCAATATCGCGGCGATCCATTACTACTTCGGCGGCAAGGAGGGCCTGTACCGGGCCGTGCTGACCCGGCCGATCCACGCCTTCGCCGAGCAGTTCGGCGGCTTCGACGATACCGCCCTGCCCTTCGAGCAGGCGATGCGCCGGCTGCTGGCGCCATTCGTCCGCATGGCGCTGGACGACAACGACTACGACCTGCAGGTGATCCGCCTGCACCTGCGCGAGATGCTGGAGCCGACCGCCGTGTTCCGGGACGTGGTCAGCCGCAACGTGACGCCGCATCACCAGGCGCTGGCCGGCCTGCTGGCCCGGCACTGCGGGCTTGGCCGGCCGGACGCGGACATCCACCAGCTCGCCTTCGCGCTGGTCGCCCTGGCCAACGACTACTGCATCTCGCGCGAGGTCATGCGCATGCTCGCTCCGGACGTTCTGTCCCGCGCCGACGCCGGGGAACGCATTCTCGATCGGCTTGTCGGTTACAGCATCGCGCTGGTGGCGCACGAGCAGGCGCGGCGCGGACCCGCATCCAACCGTCCGCGCCGCGGCGCGGGCAATCCGCGGCAGAACAAGGTGAAGAGATGACGACCCAGGTTTCCGGGCCGCGAGGCAGGCGTGCCCTGTGGCTGAGCGCGGGCGCGGTTGCCGCGCTAGTGGTGGCAGCCGCCGCCTTCTGGGCGATCGCCAGGCACGACCGGGCCGCCCCGCCGCCGGCCCAGCCCGCGCAGGCAAAGTCCGCGCTGTCGGTCACCGTGACCGTCCCGCAGACCGCGGACTGGCCGCGCGTGCTCGCGGCCAACGGCAGCGTCGCAGCCTGGCAGGAAGCGGTGATCGGGCCGGAGATCGCCAACTTCCGGCTCGTCGAGGTGCTGGTGAACGTCGGCGACCGGGTGAAGAAAGGCCAGTTGCTGGCGCGCATATCGAGCGACACGGTGGCCGCCGAACTGGCCCAGGCCAAGGCCTCGGCCGCCGAGGCGCAGGCGATGCTGGCGGAGGCGAGAGCCAACGCCGACCGGGCGCGGCGGCTGCAGGCCTCGGGCGCGATGAGCGGGCAGCAGATCATCAGCTGCTCACCGCCGAACAGACCGGCCTGGCACGCCTGAACGCCGCGAAGGCCCGGATCGAGGCGGACGAGCTGCGCATGGCCCAGACCCGGGTGCTCGCGCCCGATGACGGAATCATCTCCGCGCGGACCGCGACGGTCGGCTCGCTGGCGCAGCCCGGCCAGGAGCTGTTCCGCCTGATCCGCGGCGGCCGGCTGGAATGGCGCGCCGAGGTCACCGCCGCCGAACTGGCTCGCATCGCGCCGGGTACGGCCGCGACCCTGATCACGCCGAACGGCGAGCTGGTGCAGGGCCGCGTGCGCACGGTCGGGCCCACCGTCGATCCGCAGACGCGAAACGGCATCGTCTATGTGGATCTGGTGACCTCGGCCACGGACAACCTGGTGCGCGCCGGCGTGTTCGCCCGCGGCGAACTCGAACTGGGGCGCGCGCCGGCGCTTACCCTGCCGCAGACGGCCGTGCTGCTGCGCGAGGGCTTCGCCTACGTGTTCCGCGTCGAAGCGGACAACCGCGTGACGCAGATCAAGGTCGCGACCGGCCGGCGCGCCGGCGATCGCGTCGAGATCGTCGACGGCATCGGTCCGGACACCCGGGTGGTGGCGAGCGGCGTGGGCTTCCTCGCCGACGGCGACACGGTGCGCGTCGTGGATGCGCCCGCCGCCGACAAGACTGCCGCCCACTGAGCGCGCCAGGATCGAGCCTGATGAACGTCTCCTCCTGGTCGATCCGCAACCCGATTCCCGCGGTGCTGCTGTTCGTCATGCTCACGCTGGCGGGGACGATGTCCTTCTTCGCCATGAAGATCCAGCAGTTCCCGGACATCGACCTGCCCACGGTCACGGTGTCGGCCTCGCTGCCGGGTGCCGCTCCGGCGCAGATGGAGACCGAGGTGGCGCGCAAGATCGAGAACTCGGTGGCCACCCTGCAGGGCGTGAAGCACATCTATACCAAGGTGCAGGACGGCACCGCCACGGTCACGGTCGAGTTCCGCCTGGAGAAGCCGACCCAGGAGGCGCTGGACGACGTGCGCGACGCGGTCTCGCGCATCCGCTCCGACCTGCCCGGCGACCTGCGCGACCCGGTGGTATCGAAGATGTCGGTGTCCGGCTCGCCGATCCTGACCTACACGGTGGCCTCGGAGCGCATGGACGACGAGGCGCTGTCCTGGTTCGTCGACAACACGGTGGCCAAGAACCTCCTAACCGTGCGCGGCGTGGGCGCGGTATCGCGGGTCGGCGGCGTCACCCGCGAGGTGCGCATCGAGCTGGATCCGGCGCGCATGCTGGCGCTGAACGCCACCGCCGCGGACATCTCGCGCCAGCTGCGCCAGATCCAGCAGGAGGCCTCTGGCGGCCGCTCGGACGTGGGCGGGGCCGAGCAGTCGGTGCGCACGGTCGCCACGGTGCGCTCGGCCGAGGAACTCGCCGCCATGGACATCGTGCTCTCGGACGGCCGGCGCGTGCGCCTGGACCAGGTGGCCACGGTCGCCGACACGGTGGCGGAGCAGCGCTCCGCGGCGCTGCTCGACGGCGAGCCGGTGGTCGGCTTCGAGATCACCCGCAGCCGCGGCGCCGGCGAGGTCGAGGTCGCGACAGGCGTGCGCGCCGCGCTCGAGAAACTCAAGGCCGAGCATCCCGACATCGCGATCACCGAGGCCTTCAACTTCGTCGATCCGGTGGAGGAGAACTTCCGCGGCTCGATGTGGCTGCTGATCGAGGGCGCGATCCTGGCGGTGATCGTGGTCTGGCTGTTCCTGCGCGACTGGCGCGCCACGCTGGTCTCGGCGACCGCGCTGCCCCTGTCGATCATTCCGGCCTTCGCCGCGATGTACCTGTTCGATTTCACGCTGAACGTGGTCACCCTGCTGGCCATGTCGCTGGTGGTCGGCATCCTGGTCGACGACGCGATCGTCGAGATCGAAAACATCATGCGCCATCTGCGCATGGGCAAGACGCCCTACCAGGCGGCGATGGAGGCGGCCGACGAGATCGGGCTGGCGGTGATCGCCACAACCTTCACGCTGATCGCCGTGTTCCTGCCCACCGCCTTCATGAGCGGCATCGCCGGCAAGTTCTTCGTGCAGTTCGGCTGGACCGCGGCGATCGCGGTGTTCTTCTCGCTGGTGGTGGCGCGCATGCTCACGCCGATGATGGCCGCCTATCTGCTCAAGCCACCGCGCAAGGTCCACGGCGAGCCGGCCTGGCTCAGGATCTACCTGGGCTGGGCGGCCTGGTGCCTGAATCACCGCGTGCTCACGGTGCTGGCGGCGGCCGGGTTCTTCTTCGGCTCCTTCGCGCTGGTGCCGCTGCTGCCCAAGGGCTTCCTGCCGCCGGACGACCTTTCGCAGACCCAGGTCTATCTTTCGCTGCCGCCTGGCAGCACCTTTGCCCAGACCCTGGCGGCCGCCGAGCAGGCGCGCGAGATCGTGCGCAGGCACCCGCACGTGAAGATGGTCTATACGGCGATCGGCGGCGGCGCCGCCGGCTCCGACCCGTTCATCCCGCGCGGCGCGGCCGAGGTGCGCAAGGCCACGCTCACCATCAACATGACGCCTAGATCCGAGCGCGGCGGCGTCAAGAAGCAGGACGTCGAGCGCGAGCTGCGCGAAGCGCTCACCGCGCTGCCCGGCACGCGGGTCACGGTGGGCTTCGGCGGCTCTGCCGAGAAGTACGTGCTGGTGCTGGCGAGCGAGAACGGCGAGCAGCTCGCCGAGCACGCCCGCAAGGTGGAGCGCGAGCTGCGCACGCTGCCCGGCATCGGCAACGTGAACTCCACCGCCAGCCTGGTGCGGCCGGAGCTGATCGTGCGACCGGATTTCGCCCGCGCCGCCGACCTCGGGGTGACCTCGGCGGCGATCGCCGACACGCTGCGCATCGCCACCGCCGGCGACTATGACCAGGCGCTGGCCAAGCTGAATCTCGCCCAGCGCCAGGTGCCGATCGTGGTCAAGCTGCCGCCCGAAGCTCGCCAGGATCTTTCGCTGCTCGAGCGCATGACCGTCCCCGGGCGCAACGGGCCGGTGATGATAGGCAGCGTGGCGCGGCTCGCGATCGACAGCGGCCCGGCCGAGATCGACCGCTACGACCGGCTGCGCAACATCAACTTCGAGATCGAACTGAACCAGCAGCCGCTCGGCGAGGTCGAGAAGCTGGCGCAGGCCCTTCCGAGCCTGCGCAACCTGCCGCCGGGCGTCATCCAGACCACCGTCGGCGACGCCGAGGCGATGAACGAACTGTTCGCCAGCTTCGGCATCGCCATGCTCACCGGCGTGCTCTGCATCTACGTCGTGCTGGTGCTGCTGTTCAAGGACTTCGTCCAGCCGGTCACCATCCTCGCGGCCCTGGTCCTCTCGGTGCCCGGCGCCTTCCTCGCGCTGTTCCTCACCGGCAAGGCGCTGTCCATGCCCTCGATGATCGGCCTGATCATGCTCATGGGCATCGCCACCAAGAACTCGATCCTGCTGATCGACTACGTGGTCCTGGCGCGGCGCGAGCACGGGCTGGACCGCTGGCACGCGGTGCTCGATGCCTGCCGCAAGCGCGCCCGCCCGATCGTCATGACCACCGTGGCCATGGGCGCGGGCATGCTGCCGATCGCCATCGGCGTGGGCACCGATCCGAGCTTCCGATCGCCGATGGCGATCGTGGTGATCGGCGGCCTGATCACCTCCACTTTCCTCAGCCTGCTGGTGATCCCGGTGGTCTATACCTACGTGGACGACGCCATCGTGCGGATGCGCGGCCTGTTCCGGCGCCGCAAGGCAGCGGTGCCGGCAACCGGCGAGCCCGGCGCATTGCCGGAAACCAGCGCGGGAAAGTGAGCCGCGCGCCGCCCGCTACCGGCGGCCGAACAGCCTCTCGGCGTTGCCGCTGGCGATCATGCGCGCCAGGTCGGGCGGCAGTTGCGCCAGCCAGCGCCGGTAGCCGGCGATGATTTCCGCATAGCCGTCCCAGCGCGAATCCGCCCAGGTGTCCGAGCCGAGCAGGAAGCGGTCCGGGTAGCGAAGGAAAAGGCTTTCCCACTGCGGCGTCAGCATGCCGCCTTCGCCGGTGATGCCGCTGCGGTAGGAAAGCTCGGCCCACAGCTTCGGATGGCGGCGCAACGCGGCGCCGACCTCCGCCGCCGGCACCGAGAAGCCGGTGTGCGCCCAGATGATCCTGGCATCCGGGTCGTGGCCGAACAGCAGGCCGAGCGCCTCGACGTCGCTGTGCGCGTAGAGGACGAGGCGGTGGCGTCCGGCGAACTCGACGACCTTCCGCACCACATCGGTCGATGCGTCCTTGCCGTGCACATGGAACTCGCCGATGCCTGCCCAGGGCGCTCGCGGGAACTCCGATTCGATCAGCTCCAGCGTGGCCGGATCGCCGAACCAGGTCTGCACGTCCGAGGCCGTGCGGTAGGGGCGCAGGAAGGGGACGATCCGCAGCCCGGCCGGCTGCGCATCCAGGAGCGCCCGCGTGCCCTCGTTCGGCCGGCTGTTGGCCAGGATCCCGCTCACCCCGTTCGCCTCCAGCAGCGCGAACACCCGCTCCACCGGCAGCCGCGCGTCCGGCTCTTGGTTGTAATGCAGGTGGGCGTCGAAGATCGGCAGGTCGAAAGCGGCAAGAGCCGGCGCGGCGGCAAGCGAAGCG
>DATMWM010000364.1:0-6334 GCA_035562535.1 Rhodocyclaceae bacterium
GGCCGCCACCGTAGCCGCCGTAGCCGGGACCACCGCCCCACGGACCGCCACCGTAGCCCGGACCGCCCAGGCCCGCATAGCCGGGACCGCCGCCATATCCACCTGGGCCGCCGGGACCGCCGAATCCGGGACCACCGGGGAATCCACCCGGGAATCCACCGGGACCACCCATGCCGGGACCGCCGTAACCGGGGCCGCCGCCATAGCCGCCGGGGCCACCGGGATACTGGGCAAACGCACCGCCCGCCAGGGCGCACATTGCGGCGGCGAGCACCACTTTTCTGAATGTTTTCATTACTGTCTCCACTGTTTAGAACGAAAAAGGGGCTCGCTCGCAGGAACCCGGCCGGCCGCATTTTCGCGGCGCAGACCGTATTCGGGACAGGAGTCGAAGCCCCGCCACAACTCGGCGGCGAAGGTCCGGACGATTTGATCGGACTTCGCTGCCGATTCGATGCAGGCGCGCCGCCCGATCCCACGCGGGGTCGGGGCGGCGCGCCGATGAAGAAACCGGGAACCGGACGATCCCGAACGCACCGCCGCGACAGGCAACGGCCAGCCTGGCGAGACGGCGGCGCCGTGATCCCGATTCGAAGCTTTGCGCGGAGGACCGCTGACCGAACTGGGACGCAACTGAATCGATCACCCGTTCCGATGCGAACGGATTGCTGTGGAAGCGTGATGCGATCGTCGATTCAGTGGCAAAAAGCGGTTCCAGGTCGGATTTGAGGGGGGATGGCCGGGTGCGCGAACTCGGGCTTCTCGACCGCGCACCGGTATATCCCGTCAGACGAGGCGGCCATGCTATCAGGCGCCGGGCGCGCGTCTGTGCGCTGGCATACATAGCGGTGTAGCATGCGAACCTTTCACGGTTCGCAGGACACGGAGCACGCGCCGGCAAGCGGGGCGTGCTCGGGCCGGTCGGCCGGAACGCGATGCCATCCGGACGAAAGGCCGTCGGTGTACCAGGACCATCCCACCGCACCACCCGTCAACCACCTGCTGGATGCGCTGCCCGACGAGGTCGGGCAGCGCATCGCGCCCGACCTGGAAATGGTCCAATTCGGCCTGGGCGATGTCGTCTACGAGAGCGGACAGCGGCTGACCCATGTGCATTTCCCGGTCGATTGCATCGTCTCGCTGCTCTACGCGATGGCCGATGGCGCGACCGCCGAGATCGGCATGATCGGCGCCGAGGGCGTGGTCGGGATCGCGCTGTTCATGGGCGGCGAAACCATGCCCAGCCGTGCGGTCGCGCAGTGCGCCGGCCGGGCGCTGCGCATGCCCGCCCGGGCGCTGCAGGAGGAGTTCCGGCGCGGCGGACCGTTCCAGGCCGCGCTGCTGCGCTTCACGCAGACGCTGCTCACCCAGATGTCGCAGACCGCGGCCTGCAACCGGCTGCACCCGACCGACCAGCGGCTGTGCCGCTGGCTGCTGCTGAGCCGCGACCGGCTCCAGTCCGACGAAATGCTGCTGACCCAGGAACTGATCGCCGGCATGCTCGGCGTGCGCCGCGAAGGCGTGTCGGTGGCGGCCGGCGCGCTGCAGACCGCCGGCCTGATCCGCTACGCCCGCGGGCGGATCACCATCCTGGATCGCGCCGGCCTGGAGGCCCGCGCCTGCGAGTGCTACCAGTCGGTCAGGGACGCATGCTCGGCGCCGGTCGATTGAGCACCCGGACGCTCAGGCGGCCTGCCGCTGCCATTCGACGAAGCGCTCGGCCGGAACCGGCTCGCTGACATAGGCGCCCTGGGCCACGTCGCAGTCCATCTCGATGAGGCGGTCCCAGATCTGGCGGTTCTCCACGCCCTCTGCGACCACCTTGAGGCCCAGGTCGTGCGCCATGTCGATCGTGGAACGGACGATGACCTGGGAATCCTTGTCGCCCGGCAGCCCGAGCACGAAGGACTTGTCGATCTTGATCGCGTCGATCGGCAGCTTCTGCAGGTAGCTGAGCGACGAGTAGCCGGTGCCGAAGTCGTCGACGAACAGCTTGATGCCCATGCTGTCCAGCCGGCGCAGCACCTCCAGCGTTCCGGCCGGATCCTCCATCAGGCTGCTCTCGGTGACCTCGATCTGCAGCCAGTCGGGCTGGGCACCCCAGGTGGTCATGATGCCGGAGATGCGCCCGGGCAGCCGCGGGTCGCGCAGGTTCGGCATGGACAGGTTGACCGCGATCGGCGTGGCCAGGCCGGCCTCGTGCCAGGCGTAGGCCTGGCCCAGCGCGCTGCTCAGTACCCAGTGGGTGAGCGGCTGGATCAGGCCGGTGTGCTCCGCCAGCGGCACGAACTGGTCCGGCGGCACCATGCCGAGCCGCGGATGCTGCCAGCGCACCAGGGCCTCGACCCCGACCAGCGCCCGGCTGCGCATGTCCACCTTCGGCTGGTAGTAGAGCAGGAGCTGGTTGTCCTCGATCGCCCGGCGCAGGTCGCCGACCAGGCCGAGGCGGCGCAGGTTCTCGGATTCCTTGTCGCCGCGGAACATGGCGAAGCCGCTGTGCGCCCGCTTGGCCCGGTCCATCGCCGCGTCGGCGCGCAGGATCAGCATCTCAGGATCCGTGCCGTGGCCCGGGAACAGCGCGATGCCTATGCTCAGCCGGACCTCGACGCGGAACTCGGACAGGTCGAAGGGTTCCTCCAGCGCCTTGAGGATGCGCTGGGCGGTCTCGGTGGCGTGGTTCGCGTCCGCCTGGGTGAGCAGGATGGCGAACTCGTCGCGGCCGAAGTGCGCCAGCATGTCGTGGTCGTCGAGCACGCGCTGCAGCCTCTGGCCGAGCCCTTGCAGCAGCTTGTCGCCGCGGCCGTAGCCGATGACCTCGTTGACCTCGCGGAAGCGATCGACATCGAGCATCAGCAGGGCGAGCGAACGATTCTGCTGGCGGGCCGCGGCGATCGCCTCAGCCAGCCGGGTCTCCAGCAGCGTGCGGTTCGGCAGGCCGGTGAGCGCGTCGTGGAAGGCCATGCGCTCGATCGTCTGCTCGGCTTGCCTGTGATCGGCGCGCAGGCGCAGCGTGGCGATGCCGTAGGCGAGGTCGTCGGCCATCTCGCCGAGCAGCGCGCCTTCGGCCTGGTCGAAGGCCTCTGGGTCGGTGGCGTAGATCGTCAGGCTGCCGATCACCCGGCCGTCCACGTTCAGCGGAAAGGCGCTCACCGAGGCGAAGCCGCGGCTGGCGGCCTCGCGCCGCCAGAGTTCGGGCACCTCGGGGTCGGTCAGCAGGTGGCGGCCGATGCAAGGCTGCCCAGTGCGGATGGCGATGCCGGTGGTCGTGTCGCCGCGCTCGCCTTCCGCCCAGGTGAAGCGGGGCGCGTCCTCCACGCGGCCGTCGTAGCCGGCGTAGGCGACCGGCGTGATCGTTTTTTCCGCGTCCTGCTCGGCGAAACCGATCCAGGCGGTGCGGTAGCCGCCGACCTCCACGATCACCCGGCACATGTCCTGCAAGAGCTGCGCCTCGTCGGTCGCGCGCAGCAGCGTGCGGTTGCCGGCGCTCAGGGTACGCAGCGCGCGCTCGGTGGGGGTCATCGGAACGGGAACCGGAAGGCGAAGCCGCTAGTTTAACGGCTCACGCCGCCTCGGCGGCCTCGCCGCCGAGCGCTTCGACGAGATCGGGCAGGAAGCGCGACAGCTCGCCGCTCATGATGGCGAAATCCGCATCGAACAGCTCGTCGCCGCCCTCGGCGTCCTTCTCCGCCTGTTCCTTCAGGATGTCCAGGAATGCAAGCCGCTTGACCTGCAGGTTCTCGTTCAGGACGAAGGAGATGCGGTCGTTCCAGGTGAGCGCCAGCCGGGTGACCTGCTTGCCGTCCTCCAGGTGGCCGCGCACGTCCTTCGCCTCCAGCGGATGGCGCACGTAGCGCACCGTGGACTTGTCCTCGCCCGGCGCCAGGAACTCGCAGTCGCGGTCTATGGTGAAGCCGGCCGGCGGATCGCCGCTCGCCAGCCACCCGGTCATGGCCGAGGCGGGCGAGAGCTGCGTCTTGAGCGTGGCCAGCGGCAGCGGGGCCACGCACTTGCGCAGCACTTCCAGCAATTCGTCCGCCTTCGCCAGGTTCGCGGCATCCACCGCCAGCCAGCCGCCGGCCGTGTCGATCCAGGCATGGGTGCTGCGCCGGCGCTCGAAGGCGCGCGGCAGCAGTTCGTCCGTGACCTGCTCGCGGATCTCGCGCTGCTGCTTGCGGCCCGGGCGGAATCCCTGCTGCTCCTCGATCTCCGCGGCGCGCTCGCGCGCGTAATGGTTGATCACCGAGGCCGGCAGGAGCTTCTGTTCCACGCCCAGCGCGATCAGCATCTGCCCGCCCAGCGCATGCACCAGGGCGTCGCCCTCGCCGCGCGGCGGCAGCCAGCCGCGGCTTTCCATGTCCATCTTGCCGCAGGGCTGGAAGGTCTGGCGGGCGAGCGCCTCCTCCAGTTCGGCCGCCTTCGGCTTCCAGCCGGCGGTCCGGTACAGAACCAGGTTCCTGAACCACATGATCGGTGCGAAAAAGCCGCGATTCTACGCGCATGCGGGCGGGGGCTGGGTGGTGCCGCGAGCACCGGGTATGCTGGCGCCTTCTCGTGACGCCGGAGCGAACGCGTGCGGATCTGGGTCGATGCGGATGCCTGTCCGAGGGTAATCAAGGAGATACTCTACCGCGCCGCGGAGCGCCGGCAGGTGCCGCTGACCCTGGTCGCCAACCAGATGCTGGCCACCCCGCGCTCGCCCTGGATCACGGCGATCCAGGTGCCCGGCGGCTTCGACGCGGCCGACGAGCGCATCGCCGCCGAGGTGTCCCCCGGCGACCTGGTGATCACGGCAGACATTCCGCTCGCCGCCAAAGTGATCGACAAGGGCGGCACCGCGCTCGACCCCCGCGGCGAGCGCTACACGCCGGAGAACATCGGCGAGCGGCTGACGATGCGCAATTTCATGGAAGGCCTGCGCAGCGCCGGCACCGACACCGGTGGCCCGGCAGCGTTCTCACAGGCAGACCGCCAGGCGTTCGCCAACGAACTGGACGGGACGCTGACGCGGTTGCGGGGCGGGCAGACGATGCCGGGCGGTGGTCGAACTTGAACCGAGCCTTGATCCGCATTAGCCATGAAGCTATAGTTATGTAACTACAGTATTGGAGTGACGATTGCTGCTGTTCTCATGGGACGAGGCGAAGAACGACATCAACCGGCGCAAGCACGGAGTCAGCTTCGAAGCGGCGAGGCTGGTGTTCGACGATCCGCAGCACCTTTCCCGGTTGGAGCGGGTAGAGGGCGGCGAGGAGCGCTGGCAGACGCTCGGCAGCGCAGGCGGCATGGTTCTGATGTTGGTAGCCCATACCTGGCGGGAAACGGCCGGCGACGAACACGTCCGCATCATCTCTGCCAGGCGTGCGACGAAACAGGAAAGGACGTGCTATGAAGAAGCTGCCTGAACCGCTGCGCAAGGAACTGGCGGCGCTTGCCAGGAAGCCCGAGAGCGAGATCGATTTTTCGGACATCCCGGCTATCAGCGCCGAGGACTGGCCGGCCGCGACCCGGGGCAAGTTCTACCGCCCGGTCAAGCGGCAACTGACCGTGCGAATCGACGCCGACATCCTCGAATGGCTGCGCAGCCAGGGCGAGGGTTACCAGAGCCGGTTGAACGCGATCCTCCGGGCAGCGATGCTTGCGAGTGGCCGTTCACGTGAGGACCAAGCGGGCTAAAGCGACATTCTCGGGCCATCGGGAAGCGGATACCCGTGGCAGTTCGTACGGCCACATCGCGCTGCCAGCCCCGTGCGGAAATATTGTACAATTTAACGTACAATACTTCCGGGGATAATGCATGGATGCCCTAACCTACAGCCACACCCGCCAGCACCTCGCCGAGGTCATGGACCGGGTAAACGACGACCACGCGCCGGTGCTGATCACACGCCAGAACGGGCGTGCTGCCGTGCTCATGTCGCTCGATGACTTCAACGCCCTCGAAGAGACAGCCTACCTGCTGCGCAGCCCGAGGAACGCCAGGCGGCTGACGGCCGCGGTCGAACAGTTGCGCGACCAGGGTGGAAGCGTGCGCGATCTGGCGCCAGATGCCGATTAAATTCGCCGACCAGGCCTGGGAGGACTATCTCTACTGGCAGGCGAAGGACAGGGCGGTTCTCAAGCGCATCAATCTGCTGCTGCGCGAGATTCAGCGGGCGCCGTTCGAGGGCATCGGCAAGCCGGAACCGCTCAGGCATCAGCTCGCCGGATTCTGGTCCCGGCGAATCGACGACGAGCACCGCCTGATCTACGCGGTGCAGGACGACTGCGTCCTGGTCGCCCAGTGCCGGTACCACTACTGACAGCCCGGTCTGACATCCCGATCGAGACTGAACCG
>DATMWM010000365.1:0-4514 GCA_035562535.1 Rhodocyclaceae bacterium
TCTCCAGCCTGCCCGCGGCCGATCCGGTACTGCGGCGCGAGATCGAGGAGCGCGCCGCCGCGCAGGGCTGGCCGGCCCTGCATGCCGAACTCGCAGGGCGCGACCCGCAGGCCGCCGTACGGCTCGAACCGAACGATGCCCAGCGCATCCAGCGCGCCCTGGAGATCGTGCTGCTCACGGGCGCGCCCCTGGCAGAAAGCTATGCCCGGCGCGAGCATGCGCCTCTGCCCTTCCGGCCGGTCGCAATGGCGCTGCTGCCCTCGGTGCGCTCCGCGCTGCACGAGCGCATCGCCCGCCGCTTCGACGACATGCTCGGCCGTGGGCTGATCGAGGAGGTCGAGCAACTACGCAGCCGCTACGGACTGCACCCGCAACTGCCCTCGATGCGCTGCGTCGGCTACCGCCAGGTGTGGGACTACCTGGAGGGAAACTGCGACCGTCAGACCCTGCGCGACAAGGGGATCTTCGCCACCCGGCAACTCGCCAAGCGCCAGCTCACCTGGCTGCGCTCGTTTCGCGACGTGGCGGAGTTCGACTGTCTGGACGGGCGGCTGGCGGAGCGAGTCGAGGGTCACCTCCAGAGGACGCTCGACGGATGAACGGATGCCGACGGTTCTTCCCCGCGCACGCGGGGATCGACGGCCGTGGTCCGCAATGTCCCCGCGGATGTCCGACTCCGATTTGAGGTTGATCCGGATTTCGCGTGGGTCGATAGCGTTTCGGTTCGCCACGAAACCCCCTCTCCCTCGATGGGAGAGGGCGGGGGTGAGGGTGAAACCGCGGCTCCCCCCTCTCCCTGTCCCTCGCCCACCAGGGGCGAGGGGACCATTGCCGCCAGCCTTTCCCTACCAGCACCCACACCGAAGCCGGAAGGACCCGATTTGAATTCCGCGATGGGGCTTCGCACTGCCGCTCGAACTGGCGGCTCCTCCGAAACGCGGAGACGGCACGAAATCACGTAGGCGGAACGCTCACCGGCGGGAGCAACTGCAGCGTTGCGGCCCGTTTCGCGAATCGTCGATCGAACGTCACGAATTGCGTGCAGCCGGAACTCGCTGCAAGGTGCATGGCATCGGCGAAGTCGAGCCCGCGCCGAGCGGCCGCCGCCGCTGCGGCCACCAGCGTGGAGTCTTCGACGACGACATTTGGCAACCCGAGCAGATGGTCAACGACGCGGCACACATCTCTGGCGCCGAAGCCATACACGGCAGTAAGCAGCCATGCGAACTCAAGCGCCACCGACCGGGAGACGAAGAGTCGTTGTTGGCTCTCCATGATCCCCAGCGCAAGAGGCCGCTGCTTTGCGGCCTCGGTGTCCTGCCCTGCGTCGACGTAGTAGCGCGCGAGAATGTTCGTGTCGAGCGAGATCAAAGTTGCCCCTTGCGGAAGGCTTCGGCAACGCGCGCGTCGAACTCCTCCACGGCAACGGGGGGACCGACGTACTTGAGCATCCCGAAGCCCTCTTCGACGCTCGAAGCCTTGCCCGTCTTCGCCGCTCGCAACAGGACCGTATCGCCGGCGAGTTCCACCTCCAGCCGCGTGCCCGGTTCGATGCCGAGCTTCCTTCTGATCTCCAGGGGCAGTACGACCTGCCCCTTGGTCGAAACCGAAACCGTCGCCATGGCTCAACCTCGCTTGTCTTACCGGTAAGACAGGAATATTAGCAGGGATTTCCTGGCCGGCTCGGTCGGCCGACCGTAGCGCCTCAGTTCCCGGCGAGCGCTTCCCTGATCCGTTCCAGCGCCCGGGGATCCTGAAGGAAAAAGAGGTGTCCGCCCTCGAAGAACTCCAGCCGGGCGCCCGGAATGCGCGCCGCGAGGCGCTCGACCGCTTCCGGCGCGGCGATGCCGTCGTACTTGCCGCCGAAGACCCAGACCGGCAGCCGCAGGCCGGGCAGCCGCTCCCAGGTGTCGTGCGTCCTGCGCGCCTCCAACTGGCGCCTGGCGCCGGTCGCGTGGCCGGGCTCGTCCGCGCCGAGCCGCAGCGCGGCCAGCGCGTCCTCGGCCAGCACGCGCTGCATGCCGGGATGCGCAGTGCGCCAGCGCGCGTCGCGCCGCCGGTCGCCGAGTTCCACCATGCGCAGCGCGCGCTCTTCGGGGCTCAGGCCGGCCAGTTCGTGCAGAGGATAGGAGGCGCCGCCCGCCCCGCCCGCGGTGGTCGACAGCAGCACCAGCCGCTCGACGCGCTCCGCGTGGCGCAGCGCCAGCTCCTGCGCCACCATGCCGCCGAAGGAATAGCCGAGCACCGGAACGCGCGCCCAGCCGACGTGATCGAGCAGCGCCGCCGCGTCCTCGGCGTAGTCGGCCATCGTGCAGGGGACGTCCGGCTTGCCGGAGCGGCCCATGCCGCGCTGGTCGAGCACGAGCACCTGGAAGTGGCTGGCCAGCATCGCCTCCAGGGCGTTCGGCGGACGGCGCAGGTCGCCGCCGGTGCCGCCGAGGTAGAGCAGCCGCGGCCCCTCGCCGCGCAGCTCGTGATAGAGGCGGATGCCGCGACCGCTCAGTTCAGCGAACGGCATGACGATCGCGCGGGCGGCGAGCCGTTCAAGGCGCGACTTGCGCCGGCTCGCCGCCGGCCGCCTGCGGCGCCGCGGCCTCCACCCGCTCGCGGCGGCCGCGCCGCGCGATCAGGCTGTAGACCGTGGGCACGACGAACAGCGTGAGCAGCGTGCCGAGCAGCAACCCGCCGACGATTACCCAGCCGATCTGCTGGCGCGATTCCGCCCCGGCGCCGCTCGCAAGCGCGAGCGGGAAAGCGCCCAGCACCATGGCGCCGGTGGTCATCAGGATGGGCCGCAGGCGCAGCACGGCGGCCTCGGTCACCGCCTGAATGATCTCCTCGCCCTGCTCCTGCAACTGGTTGGCGAATTCCACGATCAGGATGCCGTGCTTGGTGATCAGCCCGACCAGCGTGACCAGGCCGATCTGGCTGTACACGTTCAGCGTGTTGCCGGTGAGAAGCAGCGCGCCCAGCGCGCCGGACATGGCCACCGGCACGGTCAGCATGATGATGAACGGGTCACGGAAGCTCTCGAACTGCGCGGCCAGGACCAGGTAGATGAAGGCCAGCGCCAGGCCGAAGGTCAGCGCCAGCGAGCTGGTCGACACCTTGAACTCGCGCGACTGGCCGTTGTAGTCGATCGCGTAGCCCGGCGGCAGGCTCTCGCGCGCCAGGTTCTCCAGGTAGGTGAGCGCCTCGCCCATGGTGTAGCCGGGGGCGAGGTTCGCGGTGATGGTCACCGCGCGGCGCTGGCCGAAATGGTTAAGCTCGCGCGGGCTCACCTGCTCGGTCACCTTCAGCAGGTTCGACAGGGGGATCATCGCGTCGCCGCGGCCGCGCACGTTGATGTTGCTGATGTCGCGCGGATTGTCGCGCTCCTGGGGCGCCACCTGGACGATGACGTCGTACTGCTCGCCCTCCTGCTTGTAGCGGGTGACCTGGCGCCCGCCGAGCATGGTCTCGAGCGTGCGGCCGATGTTCTCCACCTGCACGCCCAGGTCGGCCGCCTTGTCGCGGTCCACCTCGACCGACAGCTCGGGCTTGTTCAGCTTGAGATCCGTGTCCAGGCCCTGCAGGCCCGGGTTCTTCGCCGCCTCGGCCATGATGCGGTCGGTGACCTGCTGCAATTCCTGGTAGGGCGCCGAGGTGATGATGACCATGTTGATCGGCCGCTCCCGGGGACTCTGGCCCAGGCTGGGCGGGGTCACCGGGAAGGCCAGCACGCCGGGCAGGCCGAACAGCTTGGGCTGCAGCTCCTTGGCGATGGCGGTGGAATGCCGCGGCCGGTCGTTCCAGTCAGTCAGGCCGATGAAGGAGATGCCCTGGTTGACCACCGGGTTGCCCGCGACCACGAAATAGCGCTCGACGTCCGCGGTATTCCTGTAGATGCCTTCGAGCTGACGGGCGTAGCGGTCCATGTAGTCGATGGTCGCGCCCTCGGGCCCGAGGAAGATGCCGAGCACGACGCCGCGGTCCTCGACGGGCGCGAGTTCCTGCTTGAGCGACTTGAACAGCACCACGCTCGCGCCGCCGGTGGCCAGGAAAACGACCAGGATCAGCCAGCGGTGGCGCAGCGACCAGCGCAGCGCGGCCCGGTAGCCGTTGGTGATGCCTTCGAGCAGCGACTCGATCGCGCGGTAGGCGCGGCCGTGCCTGGTCTCGTGGCGCAGCAGGACCGAGCACATCATCGGCGAGAGCGTCAGTGCGACGAAGCCGGACACCAGTACCGCGCCGGCCAGCGTCAGGGCGAACTCGACGAACAGCTTGCCCGTGCGCCCGGTCATGAACGCCACCGGCGCATAGACCGCGGCGAGCGTCAGGGTCATGGCGACCACGGCGAAGCCGATCTCTTTCGAGCCCTGCAGCGCCGCCTGCATGCGGGGCATCCCCTCCTCGATGTGCCGGTAGATGTTCTCCAGCACAACGATGGCATCGTCGACCACCAGGCCGATGGCCAGAACCAGCGCCAGCAGCGTGAGCGTGTTGATCGTGAAGCCCATGACGAGCATCAGGGC
>DATMWM010000366.1:0-3368 GCA_035562535.1 Rhodocyclaceae bacterium
GGCGCTGATGGAGGGCAACCGGGAGAAGACCCTGGCCGCGCCGGTCACCGCGATCCTCGGCAACGACGGCGAGTTCTACGAGCACCTGCCCAGGCTCTTCCCCCACGCCGACGCGCGTTCCTGGTTCGCCGGCCCGGAAAACGCCCAAGTGGCGGCGATCACCGCATTGCGCAACGGAACGCTGCAGGGCGCCTATTTCATGCTGGCCGCCCGCGCCCTCGGCCTGGACTGCGGACCGATGTCGGGTTTCGACAACGCCGCCGTGGACCGCGAGTTCTTTCCAGGCGGGCGCGTCAAGTCGAATTTCCTCTGCAACCTGGGCTACGGCGACCCGGCTAAGCTGTTCCCGCGCAGCCCGCGCTTCGAGTTCGACGAGGTCTGCAGCATCGTCTGAGCCGGCGGCCCGGCGATGAGCGGCACCCGCGCGCCGTTTCCACCGGCGCTCGCGCAGGCGCTGGCGACGCGCTTCGGCGAGCGCTTCAGCATCGGCGAGGCGATCCGCGCCCATCACGGCCGCGACGAGTCGGCGCATCCGCCGGCGCCGCCGGACGCAGTGGTCTTCCCGCTGACCACGGAGGAGGTGGCCGAGGCGGTGCGGCTGTGCCGCGCGCACCGCGTCCCGCTGATCGCCTTCGGCGTCGGCACCTCGGTCGAGGGCCAGGTGCTGGCGGTGCGCGGCGGCGTCTGCCTGGACCTGTCGCGCATGAACCGGGTGCTCGCCGTCCATGCCGAAGACATGGACGCGCGGGTCGAGGCCGGCGTTACCCGCAAGCAGTTGAACGACGAACTGAAGGGCAGCGGCCTGTTCTTCCCGATCGATCCGGGCGCCGACGCCACCCTGGGCGGCATGGCCGCCACCCGTGCCTCCGGGACGAACGCGGTGCGCTACGGCACCATGCGCGAGAACGTGCTCGGCCTGACCGTGGTGCTCGCCGACGGCCGCGTGATCCGCACCGGCACGCGCGCCCGCAAGTCCTCGGCCGGCTACGACCTCACCCGCCTGTTCGTCGGCTCGGAGGGCACGCTGGGCATCGTCACCGAGGTGGCGGTGCGGCTCTACCCGATCCCCGAGGCGATCTCCGGCGCGGTGTGCGCCTTCCCCGGCGTCGAGCAGGCGGTGGCGACGGTGATCCAGACGATACAGCTCGGCATCCCGGTGGCGCGCATCGAACTGCTGGACACGCTCACCATCCGGGCGGTGAACCGGCACAGCAGGCTGCGGCTGCGCGAATCACCCACGCTGTTCTTCGAGTTCCACGGCTCGCCCTCAGGCGTAGCGGAGCAGGCGCAGGCGGTGCAGGAGATCGCGGCCGCGGCCGGCGGCATGGACTTCGAGTGGGCCGCGCGGCCCGAGGACCGGGCGCGCCTGTGGCAGGCGCGGCACAACGCCTATTTCGCCATCCTCGCGCTCAAGCCCGGCTGCCGCTCGGTGACCACCGACGTGTGCGTGCCGATCTCGCGGCTCGCCGCATGCGTGCGCGACACCCTGGCCGACGTGGAGGCGAGCGGACTCGTCGCGCCCCTGCTCGGCCACGTGGGCGACGGCAACTTCCATCTGGCGGTGCTGGTGGATCCGGACAACGCGGCGGAACTCGCCGCGGCGCAGGCGCTGAACGAGCGGATCGTGGCCCGGGCGCTCGCCATGGACGGCACCTGCACCGGCGAGCACGGCGTCGGGCTGGGCAAGCGCAAGTACCTCGCCGCCGAGCACGGCGAGGCGCTGGAAGTGATGCGGACGCTGAAGGCGGCGCTCGACCCGGAGGACCTGCTCAATCCGGGCAAGCTGCTGCCACCTGCCGGCCACTGACCGGGGCGGGAAGGCGGGGCGGAAGGCCCGCCCCGAACCGCGCGTTCAGCCGTTGGCCGCCTTGCTCTTCGACTTGGAGTCGGAATCGCTCCACGCGTCGCCGCTGTCGCGGCTGGAAGAGCCGAGCGACTTGGCCGCCGCCAGCGAGCTCACGTCGCCGTTCAGCTCGCCGCCTTCCTCGATGACGATCTTGCCGTAGCGGATCTTGCCGGTGACGCTGCCGGTGGCGAAGATCACCAGCTTCTCGCGGGCGGTCAGTTCGCCCTGGAACCTGCCACGGATCTCGGCCAAGTCGATGCCGACCGTGCCGGTGAAGGAGCCGCTCTCGGCGATCTGCAGCACCTTGCTGTCGGTGGTGGCCTCGACCCGGCCCTCGACGATGATCGTGTGGCAGTCGTTGATCTCGCCCTTGAGCTTGATGTCCGGACCGACGATCAGCTTGGTGCCGGACGGAATCTCCGTGGTCCTGGGTGCGGCTGCCTCGGCCTTCGGTTCCGCCTTCGGCAGATCGGGGGCCGCCGTGGAGCCGGTCAGGCTCGACGAACCGGATGCGGTCGTGGACCCCGCCGTCGAATTCATGCCATAGACGTTGCCGACGTCCTTGCGCACCTTGTTCTCCTCGCGCTTGCCGAAAAATCCGTCCTTGTTGTGCAACATGTGTTCTCCTCGAGACTGTGGTACTGCCTCCGAAACGGGCACGGGGACGCCCGGGCCAACCCGAAAGGAAGGTCGTGCAAACATTGTGCCGGGCAGGCATTCCCGCGGGATTTCAGCAGCTTGGGCACCCAAGCCGACAAACTGCCGCAGATGCGCGCCCATCCTGCCACGAAAACTGTCGTGTTCCAACTACGATTTTTCCGGCCGACCTCGCAAGCCCTTGTTTGTCAAGCGATCACGATGTCATCCCAGCCCGACAGCCGGCTTCGAGGGGCCGGCCCGGCAACCTCTCGCCATGCCGGCGATCCAATACAATGCGCCGACGGTCGGCGTTTCGCCGCCACCTGCCGGGGTTCGTACCGTGATGCGGGAAAACCTCTCCCTCGATGACAAGTACACCCAGGCGTCGGGACGGGTGTTCCTCACCGGCACCCAGGCGCTGGTGCGGCTGCCGATGCTGCAGCGGCAGCGCGACCTGGCCGCGGGCCTGAACACCGCCGGCTACGTTTCGGGCTACCGCGGTTCGCCACTCGGCGGGCTGGACCAGGCGATGTGGAAGGCGCGCGCCCACCTGGAGGCGAGCCACGTCGTCTTCCGCCCGGCGGTCAACGAGGACCTGGCCGCAACCGCGATCTGGGGCACCCAGCAGGTCAATCTCTTTCCCGGGGCGAAGTACGACGGCGTGTTCGCGCTGTGGTACGGCAAGGGCCCCGGCGTGGATCGCTGCGGCGACGTGTTCAAGCACGCCAACTACGCAGGCACGTCGCGGCACGGTGGGGTGCTGGTGCTGGCGGGCGACGATCATTCGGCCAAGTCCTCGACGCTCGCTCACCAGTCCGAGCACGCGTTCAAGGCCGCGATGATTCCGGTGCTGAATCCCGCCAGCGTACAGGACTACCTCGAC